>CAMOQI010000068.1 GCA_946622835.1 uncultured Candidatus Melainabacteria bacterium | reverse complement strand
TCTTCTGTCAAACAACCGCCTGAGGGGCCGCCGATTTGAACAGCTTTGAACTTTTTACCGCCGCGAATTCCGCCGCCTATATCAAAAATAATTTGTCTTAATGTTGTACCCATAGGAACTTCTATAAGACCTGTATTGTTAACTTCACCTGTCAAAGCAAATGTTTTTGTACCTTTTGAAGTTTCACAACCCATTTGCGCAAACCAATCAGCGCCGTTCAATATAATTAATGGCACATTCGCCAACGTTTCAACGTTATTAATTAATGTAGGTCTGCCAAACAAACCTTTATTTGCAGGAAATGGAGGTTTTGGTCTTGGCATACCGCGTTCGCCCTCAATTGACGCAATCAAAGCTGTTTCTTCACCACACACAAAGGCTCCTGCACCTTCTTTAATATGAATAGTAAATGAGAAATCACTTCCCATAATATTTTTACCCAAGAAATGTCTTTCCTCTGCGTCTGCTATTGCTTTCCTAAGACGTTTGATTGCCAAAGGATATTCCGCGCGGACATATATATAAGCCTCATCCGCACCAACGGCAAATCCGGCTATTGCCATACCTTCCAACAATTTATGCGGGTCTCCCTCCATAACGGAACGATCCATAAACGCACCCGGATCGCCTTCATCTCCGTTACATACAACATAAGACTTTCCGCCTTTGTTTGCAGCAGTAAATTTCCACTTCATACCTGTAGGGAAACCCCCGCCGCCTCTGCCACGCAACCCTGATTTAATGACTGTTTCAATAACTTCATCAGGATTATTTTCTTCTATAACCTTTGCCAAAGCCTCATAACCCCTGACAGCGATTGCCTCATCCAAGGATTCCGCATTTATCTTTCCGCAATTTTTAAGTGCGGTTCTTGTTTGTTTTGCATAAAAATTAATATCATCATTTTTATGAACGTGTTCGCCGGTTTTAGGATCAGTGTATAAAAGTCTTTCAACAGGTTGATTATTTTTTATATGACTTTCATAAATTTCTTCAACATCTTCTTCTTTAACCTTAACATATGTCACGTGTTTATCAGGGATAATTACAAGAACTCCCTGCTCGCAAAATCCGTGGCAACCTGTCGGAACAATTGTCAATTTGTCATAATCCGTGAGAGTTGATACATCAGCGCCAAGCTGTCTGAATTTTTCAATAACCCTCATTGAGCCATTTGCAACACAACCTGTTCCTGCGCAAACCAATACTCGCAAACCCTGAGAGTTTACATATTCTTTAGCTTTTTCTTGTTCTTGAGCTATATTTATATTTAATGCCGCCATTATTTATCCCCTTTCTCTTCTTTAATCAATGTATCCAACACAATACTAATCGCATCGGAAGTCATTTGAGGATAAACTTTTTCATTTATCATACAAACAGGGGCAAGACCGCAAGCACCTAAACAGCTGACAGTTTCAAGGGAGAACAAGCCATCATCGCTTGTCAATTTACCTTCTGCAAGCCCTAATTTATTACGAATAGCATTTAATACAGGCATTGAACCCCTAACGTGACATGCTGTACCATCACAAACACGAATTTCATATTTTCCTTTCGGATCCAATGAAAATTGGGCATAAAATGTTGCAACGCCGTACACTGTTGCCGGAGATAAACCTTCCATCTTAGTTCCAATGTAGATTAATGCTTCTTCCGGCAGGTATCTGTATTCTTCCTGAACTTTTTGTAAAATCGCAATCAAGCTGGATTTTTTACCCTCATACTGATTGATTATGGCATCCAACTTGGCAGTATCGATTTTATGAGGACTTTCAACACTCATTTTCGATCTTCTCCTATTTCTCTATTCAATTGTATTTACCCACAACTGCCTCTCGCTCTTTTAAAATAAGGCAATCTTTTATACAATAATATACATGGAAATATTTTAAAAATCAAGGCAAAATACAATTACCTAAGGTTTGGTTATCATCATAACCAAACTTTCTTTTGGTTTACACAAATTTTATATCAATTTTGCACAATATTTTTCTATCGGACATACATCACACATTGGCTTAATCGGCTTACACACGTTTTGACCGTGAGTAACAAGCAAAGAATTTATAGGAATCCAATATTTTTTAGGAAGTTTTTCACGCAGAGCAAATTCTGTTTCTTCCGGATTTTTTGTTGTCACATAACCCAAACGATTAAATATCCTGTGAACATGCACATCCACACATATAGCAGGAACCTTAAAGCCTTCCGATAGAACTAAATTTGCAGTCTTTCTGCCGACACCTCTGAATTTACAAAGTTCATCTATATCACACGGAACTTTCCCACAATATTTTTCCACCAAAAGCCTTGACAATTCAATAATTTGTCCCGCCTTATTTTTGTAAAATCCGACAGGATAAATGGCTTTTGCTAAATCATCTTCATTAACCATCATCATTTTTTCAGGAGTTTTTGCAAGCTCAAACATTCTCAATGTCGCCGGATACGTTGTCCTGTCATTGGTTCTTAGACTTAATATACATGCGATAAGAACCAAATACGGGTCATTGAAACTGTCCATTAATTTTACAAAATCGCTTTGCGGCTGTTTTGCTTCAGTTAAAGTTTTAACTATCATATCAATCATAAAACTATATTACCAAAAAATTTTTCAACTAAAACAATTGAATGATGATTTTTCATAAGGGATGATTATAATATAAATATATGAAAAAGATTTTTACACTATTATTACTTATAATATTTAGCTGCACACCTGCGATATTCGCCAAAGAAAATGCCGACATAAATTGGCAAAAGGTTGCTCAAAACAGTTATATAAATCCTGACGGGATTATCGGCACTGAAGATATATACGGATTTTCATTCCTCATAAAAGCGTACAACAAAGGACAATATGAACCGATAAACGGAAACCGAATTTGGTACACTCTAAGCCAATACACCATAGACTGCGCAAAACAAAAATACAAAATCGGGGTTATAGACTCGTACGGATATAAAGACAATTTTGTAAACGGAGATTATAACAGATACGCGACTTTTCAGCCGATAATACAAGGGACGGCAATAAGTGAAGTAGCTAAGGAGCTTTGTCGCCCGCAGCCTTGAGCTTCTTATGATACTGCGATGCCAGCTTCAATCTCTCTTTTTTTATATATTCATTTCCGATTCTGTTAAGCAGCTTAATTTTTTCTTTTAACAACAGCGTTTTACTCCCGTCTGCCAAATCAGACTTTAAAATCTCATGACGCTTTCTTTTTAAACGTTTTACATATTTATGCTCAACTTGATACGCATTCAGCTCCGATTGCAGCTCATACCTCATATCTTGGATATAATCCACTTTTCTGATAAACGGCATATCCTTCAAAAAACTTTTGAATTTATATTCAATTTTATTTAAAAGTCTTGTCTTATATTTATGCCCGCTGCCCTCAGGCTCAAGTTCATAGAACAAATTTTCCGCCACGGTGTTATATTTATCCCCATACATCTGAGCACTTGAAAGTTTTTGATACCTTGATGCATACTTTGGGTTGCATAACATATCCACGCAGTGCTGAAACTCATGGATAATTGTCGGGAAATCAGACATATCCAAGGCTTTTTTATCCGTGTTTACTTCCAGCGTATAACCTGATATTTTCCCCGTATATTCAGATATATTCACATCTTGCGCTCCGGCATACACCTTGTCATATGGATATTTTATAACACTTATAGTGCCTTTCTTTCCAATAACACTATCTACCGATTTTTGAAGTCTGTCGAAACTAACTTTTCCATGCAAAAATCGCGGGTACAAATCCTCAAATAATTTATCTGAATATTGACGAGCAATCTGAGTTCTGCGTTTAAATGAACCACGAACCACAGAAGTCGGTAATTTTACTTTTGGAGATATAGAATTGTAATTCATATTCTTACTAAAAATAAACATAAAAAAATTTGCCTGTTTGTGAATTTTTGTAATTAATGTTATCCTAAACTTATGCTTGAACTAATGATTTTATATTTATTAATCAAACGCGACCTTACTATGTATTCAATACAAAAACATATTAAGGAAAATTTTGGAGCATATACCTGTCCGAGTTTTGGGGCAATAAAACCGGCACTTGTAAGACTGGAAAAACAGAATTTTATTACCTCATCAAAAATTATGTCAGAAGGCGGAAAACTTTCAATATATTATTCAATTACTAATGACGGAACAAAAGCCATAGCCACCATGCTTTTACAGCCGATTTCCCCAAATCCGCTGCAATTTTTATCTGATGCAAGAATAAAACTTTCATGCCTGTCAGTTTTAGAATCAGATGAGCGCTATAACGTTTTTGAAGATATTAAAGCAAATGCACAGCTTCATAAAGCAAACGCAGAAAATATTTTAAACAACGAATACACAGACCTGAATTTTTATCAAAAAATAGTTCTGGATAACGCCATTTGCGAATACAAAAATTTTATAACACTGATAGAAAATCTGGAAAAAGAAAATGGGCGCAATAGTAAATAGTGTTGTTGAAAATTCCATAGCCGAAGAATTGGAAATTCAAAAAGGGGACGAGATTTTATCAATCGATGGCGCTGTTATGCAAGATATGATTGATTATAACTTTTATGTAAAATCAGAGCTTATAACAGTTGAAATAAAAAAAACTAACGGCGAAATAGAAGAATATGAAATTGAAAAAGATTTTGACGAAGATTTGGGGATAATTTTTGAAAGCGCAATTTTTGATAAAATAAAGCCCTGCCATAATCATTGCATTTTTTGTTTTGTTGACCAACAGCCAAAAGGCTTGAGAAACACCCTTTACGTAAAAGATGATGATTACAGATTGTCATATCTTCAAGGTACGTATATTACAATGACAAACCTTAAAGATGAAGATAAAAAACGTATAAAACGAATGCAGCTCGGACCGTTTTATATATCAGTGCATACAACAAACCCTGAACTGCGAATAAAAATGCTTCGCAACCCAAACGCGGGAAAAGCTTTGGAGAATTTGCAATGGTTCAGAAAAAACAAAATTCCGTTCCATGCACAAATTGTCCTTTGTCCGGGTTATAACGACGGTGCGGAACTTGAAAGAACCCTGTCTGATTTGGCAAAACTTAAAAGAACCGTCTTATCCGTAGCAATTGTACCTGTCGGAATAACACAATACAGGGGAGAAAATAATCTGAATAATCTCAAACGTGTTGATAAAAAATGCGCTCGCGAAACCATTGAAATTTCTTCAAAATATAAAAGAGTTTGCTGTTCGGATGAATTTTTTATTTTGGCAGATATGCCGATTCCCCCCGCAAAATATTACGGAGATTTTGGACAATTAGATGACGGAGTTGGGTCACTGAGATTAACCCTTGACGATTTTCATAAACAAAAACTACCCAAATCAATTTCAAAACCTTATAAAATGATTTTTGCCTGCTCCTATGCCGCAAAAAATATGTTTTTTGAAATCGCTGAAAAACTAAACAGAATAAAAAATCTAACGGTAGAAATTCATCCCGTACAATCTAAATACTGGGGAGAAGAAATAACCGTTGCCGGACTGATAACCTCTCAAGACTTGATTGACACCGTAAAAGATTTATCCTGCGATATAGTGGTTATCCCATCTATTATGCTAAGGCCGTACAGCGAAGACTTTTTAGACGGCAGAACCCTGAGTGAAGTCAAAAAAGAAACAAAAAAAGAATTCTTTGTCCAAAAAAACATATATTCGCTCAAAGAAGTGGTAGAGTTTATTCATACCCTGTAATTGTTTAAATTGAATAGAAGTAAAACTGATTGATATGAATAAAAGTCAATAAATTTATCTTTACCAGTAATTTATTTTACCTTCCTCAAAAATCCTACCGGTGCAACCAAAACCGCTACCGGTATATTTGGTTTTATCTTTTGAACATCCATTGTTAGATGTTTTAGATGCACTTCTCCAATAATACGTTGTTGCAAGAGCCTGCTCTTGCGTTTTACCCTTGTTTGATTAGAATTTTATTGCATCTTCAGCTGAGCCCTGAGGTAGTAGAGGCCCATCAAGATAAACGAAAAA
>CAMOQI010000067.1 GCA_946622835.1 uncultured Candidatus Melainabacteria bacterium | reverse complement strand
GGAGAGAAAAGAATTTCAATGCGAACTATAGTGAGCATTAGAAATTCAAGAGAGGGTGGGGTGGGGTAAATATTACTGACCGCTTTGTGATTTGTACGACCAACGCGCTGTGCGATGGGGTAAATGCTGCTACCAACCGTGGTTTATGTTGTGTTGCCCCTAACGGGAAAACACCCTCTCCCGTGGTTGCACGACTTGCAAGCTCGTCAGCAACCACGACCTCTCCCCTACGGAGAGGTAGAGCAAGGTTGGGCTTTCAGCCTAACAATTATTTTTATACCTCACCCGCATTTGCACGGCTCATAAAATTCGCCTGCAACTGCTCCCTCTCCTACTCTTTAGGAGAGGGGAAAGATTCTTCGGTCACTTTGCTCCCTCAGAATGACGGGGGTAAATAAACGTAAAGAACTTAACGACTTATCGACTTAACGTCTTAACGACTTAAAAAATCCGCAGGTTGCGTTTATACGCACCGACTTAAACGACCCCTTCGGCACTTCGTGCCCTAAAAGGGGGCAGATTAATAAAAAACCGTAACGAACTTATCGTCTTAACGACTTATCGTCTTAACGACTTAAAAAATCCGCAGGTTGCGTTTATACGCACCGACTTAAACGACCCCCTTCGGCACTGCGTTCCCTAAAAGGGGGCAGATTAATTTATTTACCCCACCCCCAAAGCGCCGCCTAATTCCTTTGATAAAACTAAGAATTTGTAAATCTAATTGATTTACATTCATCCATGTTTTTTGTACTATATCCATGTCCATACTTTAGAGAAGGAGAAAATTATGAAAAAATCAATTAAAGATCTTGGCGACATCAAAGGCAAGAAAGCTCTCATCAGAGTTGATATCAATGTACCTTTGGATGCGGACAAAAACGTTACAGACGATACAAGAATTCAAGCTATTTTACCAACGGTAAATTATTTAAAAGATAAAGGTGCAAAAATTATTCTAATGGCACACTTAGGACGCCCGAAGGGTGAATGGAATTTAGAATTCTCACTTGAACCCGTTGCAAAATATATGTCAAAAATTTTGGGTGAAGAAGTAAAATTCGTTTCAACCCCTGTTGGGCAAGGTGCAGAAAAAGAATTGGCAGATTTAGCTGACGGACAGGTTGCACTTTTGGAAAATATCAGATTTTATAAAGCTGAAGAAGCAAAAGATGATGATATGACTTTTGCAAATGAGCTTGCAAAATTGGGCGATTTTTACGTGAACGACGCATTTGGAGCCGCACACAGAAATCACACTTCAACAGCAAAACTTGCAAAAGTTTTAAAACCGGCAGTATCAGGATTGTTAATGGAAAAAGAATTAAGATGCTTATCCCAAGCACTTGATAACCCGACAAGACCATTTACGGCAGTTGTCGGGGGAGCAAAAGTTTCTTCAAAAATCGGCGTTTTAGAAAATCTGTTAGACAAAGTTGACAGCATGATAATCGGCGGCGGTATGGCATATACTTTTGTAAAAGCTAACGGCGGAAAAATCGGAACTTCCATTTGTGAAGATGATCAACTTGAAGTTGCAAAAGCTATTGAGAAAAAAGCCGCAGATAAAGGCGTAAAACTTGTTATGGCAACAGATGTTTTAGTGACTAACGATTTTTCAGGCAACGGAGAGAACAAATTTGTCGCAATCAATGAAATTCCTGACGGATTTGAAGGAGTTGACGCAGGTATGGAGTCAAGAAAAGCATTTGCTGAAGTTCTAAAATCTTCAAAAACAATATTGATGAACGGACCTGTCGGCGCTTTTGAAAATCCGAAATTTGCAGAAGGTACAAAAGCTGTATTAGAAGCAATTGTAGAAGCAACTAAAAACGGAGCAACATCCGTAATAGGCGGCGGAGATTCTGTTTCTGCAGCTAAAAAGTTCTGCAAAGCCGAAGATTTCACACACGTTTCAACAGGCGGAGGCGCTTCATTAGAATTCATTGAAGGTAAAATATTACCCGGAGTTGCTGCATTGGATGAAGCTGTTGCTGCAAGCGTATAACAACAATAATAATAAAATTAAATTTATTTTCAAAGCTCGTTATTAATAAATAACGAGCTTTGTTTTTTTATGCTATTAATAAAATATGAATTATATCTTTTATTTTTTAATAGCAATTTCAATAATTATCGGTGCAATAAACGGAAAGTTACAAGATGTCGTTAATTCAATAATGACAGGAGCCGAACTCTCTGTTAAAGTTGCAATTTCTTTAATCGGAATTATGGCATTTTGGCTCGGGATAATGGAAATCGCAAAAAAATCCGGAGGGATTGATTTTATTGCGAAACTAATAAAACCGATTACAAAACATTTATTCAATGAAATTCCGCAAGATTCACCGGCAATAGGCGATATCGCAATGAATTTTACGGCAAATGCTTTTGGTCTTGGCAATGCCGCAACTCCGTTCGGGATTAAGGCAATGGAAGAATTACAGGAAGTAAATAAAGATAAAACTACAGCCTCAAACTCAATGTGTTTGTTTTTGGGGATGAATACCGCAGGATTTCAACTTGTTCCGACAACCGTCCTTGCGATTTTAATTGGTATTGGCTATAAAAATCCGACAGAAATTATTGCTCCGACTCTTTTAGTCACAACAATTGCATTTGTTTCTGCCATCATATTAGCTAAAACATTCCAAAAATTTAATAAAATAAAGGAGGTTCAAGATGACAAAAATTCTTAACCTCATATCTTTATGGATTTTACCTGTAATTATATTAGGAGTTCTAACTTGTGGTATAGCTAAAAAAGTGCAGATATACGAAGAATTCACAAAAGGTGCAAAAGGCGGATTTCAAGTTGCCGTAAGAATTATTCCATATCTTGTTGCTATAATTGTTGCAATATCAATGCTTAGAGCAAGCGGCGCAATAGAGCTTACGGCGCAGTTATTAGCCCCGATACTTGCGAAATTTAATATTCCGGCAGATACATTACCCTTAATGATTGTGCGCTCACTATCCGGTTCCGGCGCTTTGGGAATATTCTCAGATATAGCAAATACCGCAGGGCCTGATGCTTATTCAACAAGACTTGCTGCAATTATGCTGGGCAGCAGCGAAACAACCTTTTATGTTTTGGCAGTGTACTTTGGCGCAGTCGGAATAACAAAAATGCGCCATGCCTTGTGGGTCGGACTTTTAGCCGATTTTATAGGGATTGTTGCGGCAATTTCGGTATGTAACCTGATGTTTGCATAGCATCAGCCCAGCTTTGGGTGTACTCATCTATTTCATTTTTAACAATTTCACGCACCAAAACAGCATAATTAATATTTATACAGTCAATTTTTTCTATCCGCTGAACAATATAAGATTTACCACCGCAATTGTGACAAAAACCCTCCTCAGGTACTACTTCACCATTTCTGACAGTAGCTCTTTGCTTCACACCACAGCAGGCGCATCTTGTAATATACCATTGATTTTCTATAAGCTCACCACAATCAGGACAATATCCTATATCTTCATCCATAGGGACTTTAGTATGCTGACATCTTTTATTCAAATTAAATAAATCACTCCATTGCATAATTTATATTTAATAATGCAAATCCAAAAGTCAACAACTCCTCTTTTACCGATTCCTTTAGGCAAACAAAATAGTATTTTTTATTTACATTATATTCAATAACTTCCTTTGATAAAAACATTTTATACATAATCTACATTGCTCATGTTACGAAATGTAACAGAAAATATAAACTCTGAAATTTGATATTTTTAAAATACTTTATATATTTGAGAGTTTAAAAATAAGAAGAGGACTAAGATTATGAGTATTGCAAATTTACAAGAAAAATTATTATTTTTCACAAGACAAAAAAGCCAGATAAGCAGAAAGCTTTCTGATGTACAAATGAGGCAAATGGAAGCCGCAAAACAAGTGCAGTTGAAGCAACAGCAATTTAATGCACAATTAAGTGATTTGTATTATGAATACTATGCTGATCAACCGGATGTTTATTCAGAGTTGTATCTTCAGTTAACAAATGACCACGAATTTGAATTATCAACAATAAATTCTTGGGAATCACAACTTGAGTTAGAAAAAGAAATGTACGAGACTCAATTAAACGAAATTACCAACTATGAAACCTCATGGCAAAAACTACTTGCTCAAAATATCAAAGTAGAATTCAGCTACGGCGGAAATAGCGGTAAGTAATAAATTTTAACTCATAATCTAAAGTCAAAAAAAAATCTGTTATTCGATTTGAATAACAGATTTTTTATTTTTTTATTCAAGCTATACTTTAGCCGCACCCGCTTTAGAAATGATTTCTTCTTCAACGTTTCTCGGAACTTGTTCATAGCATTGGAATTCCATAGAGAAAGTTCCGCGGCCTTGAGTATTAGATCTCAAATCGGTAGCATATCCGAACATATTTGCAAGAGGTACAATTGATCTTACAATTACATTACCTGTGTTGCCAAGAGGTTCTTGACCTTCAATTCTGCCTCTGCGGCGAGAAATATCACCGATAATTGTACCTGTAAATTCATCCGGAATTTCGATTTCAACCTTCATCATCGGTTCCAAAATACAAGGTTGAGCTTTTTTACAACCGTCTTTGATACACATAGAACCTGCGATTTTGAATGCCATTTCTGAAGAGTCAACTTCGTGATATGATCCGTCATAAAGTTCAACTTTAACGTCAATCATCGGATATCCTGCCAAAATACCGCCTTCTAAAGCTTCTTCCATACCTTTTCTGACAGGTTCAATGTATTCTTTCGGAATAGCACCACCAACGATTTTATTTTCAAATACAAATCCTTCATTTTCACCTGCAGGCATAATTCTGGCTTTACAATGTCCGTATTGACCTTTACCACCTGATTGTCTGATGAATTTAGAATCTTGATCAGCAGTTCCGCGAATTGTTTCACGGTATGCTACTTGCGGTTTACCGATATTTGCCTCAACTTTGAATTCTCTTAACATACGGTCAACAATAATATCCAAGTGAAGTTCTCCCATACCTGAAATAATTGTTTGTCCTGTTTCTTCATCAGATTTAACTCTGAATGACGGATCCTCTTCTGCTAATTTTTGAAGAGCAATACCCATTTTATCTTGGTCAGCTTTTGTTTTTGGCTCAATAGCAACAGAGATAACCGGTTCCGGGAAAGTCATTTTTTCAAGAATAATCGGTGCTTTTTCATCACACAATGTATCACCTGTTGTTGTATCTTTTAAACCTACAGCTGCGCATATATCGCCTGCATACACTTCATTTTCTTCAAGTCTTTGATCTGCATACATACGAACCAAACGAGAAATACGTTCTTTCTTACCCGTTGTTGAGTTCAAAACATAAGATCCTGAAGTGATTTTACCTGAATATACACGTAAGAAAGTTAAACGACCAACGAATGGGTCTGTCATAACTTTGAAAGATAATGCACTGAATGGTTCATCATCTGATGAGTGTCTTTCAGTTTTGGTACCGTCTTCCAATTCACCTTCGATAGCTTTTACATCAACAGGAGATGGCATATAATCAACAACGTTGTTCAACAACAATTGAACCCCTTTGTTTTTGAATGCCGTACCGCAGGTAACAGGAACAATTTTGTTTTCACAAACCGCTTTTCTCAAACCTGCTTTTAATTCTTCAACAGTGATTGAATCAGGATCCTCAAAGAATTTTTCCATTAAAGCATCATCTTCAGATGCAATAGCTTCAACCATAGCATCGTGATATTCTTTTGCTTTTTGCGCCAAATCAGCAGGAATTTCTTCTTCTCTTATATCAGTACCTAAATCATTAGTATAAATTTCAGCTTTCATTGTCATCAAATCAACCAAACCTGTAAATTTATCTTCTGCACCGATAGGTAATTGAATAGGAACAGCATTAGCGCCCAACCTTGTTTTGATTTGTTCCGCTACACGATAGAAATCTGCACCTGTTCTGTCCATTTTATTGATAAATACCATTCTAGGTACTTCATAGCGGTTAGCTTGACGCCATACAGTTTCAGATTGAGATTGAACACCACCTACTGCGCAGAATACA
>CAMOQI010000066.1 GCA_946622835.1 uncultured Candidatus Melainabacteria bacterium | reverse complement strand
TATTAAACAATTTAAATTTCCATTGTTCACTTTTCAGGGTACAGTTCATTAAACGTGATTAAAATCTGCTCCTGAATTTTGATTTTGCTAATTTATCCAAAATATCCATTGTCAATTTTATTGTTGTATCGCTTGGGTTTCAGCTATATAAAAATTCCCGAGTTTGCTAATTAAATCATTTTTTATATTGTTTTTTCTATGGTTATAAAAATATTCAAAATTATCAAATTCAAAATTCATATTTTTATCAGTTATAAATTTATCCTTAAAATTAGGGTTCTCTGCAACCCATTCTTCAAGAGTTATATCGTTTTTAGATTGATTTTCATCACCTTTCAGAATGTGTAAATTGGGAATTGAATTTCTTATATCAAACCAATTTCTTCCTTGTCCTTCCAATTCTGATTTATTAAATTTTGATTCTGGATGCATATGATCTTGATGAAAAGAAATCTGTTCATACTTCATTTCAGGATATAAGAATGTTAATATCATCAATGAATATGCATTTTTCTTATTTCTTGTTAAAATCTCTTCTAATGTTTCATCTGTGATAATAAAATCATTTTTGTATTTATTCATTAACGCAGAAAAAGAATTATCTTCATTTAAACTCTTTTTGAATTTATCAATTACACTATTTGATGCTCTACCAAATATTTGATTTATAAGTGATATAGTTATATAAGTTCTTATATCCTGTTTAGCCTGTTCTGATTTTGTATCTCCATTGTTATATATGTATAAAGATATAGGAATAGTTGCTAAATAAGATGTCATTGTTGAATGTGTAAAACCAAAGCTTTTTAAAATATCTGCCATTTTTTCTATAGCCTGCTTTATTTTATCCCAGTTGTTTTCAATCTCGCCTACAACTCTGCTATTAAATTTTTTAACTTCAACCTTTGCGGGTTGCCCTATTAAACATAAAGCAGTTCTTACTATTAAGTCTGTATCAAATCTAAATTTTTTGTCCTCATTTAATTTTTCTACAAATTCATCAAAAATAGAGCGTGCCTCTTTCCAGTGTACAACGATAGTAGACATCAACAAGTCTGTTTTTGTTAAAACTGTTCCTCCACTATTAACTCTTACAAAAATATCAAGAATTTCATCCAAGGACTTTTGTTTAACATTATAAAAATTGACTATTTTGTTTTCTCCACATAAAACATCATAAACACGCCTTAAATTTGTGCGAATAGTTTTTATGTATGGCTTTAAGTTTTCATTTTCATCAATAATAGAATCCGCCAAATTATTTGCATCTTCTATATCTTCAAACATTAAAATCTTTTTTATTTCAATCCAATATTCGTTGTCTTTTGGCTCATTAATTTCGGCATCTGTCAGAAAATCTAATTGGTATGTTAATTCATTTTCATCATCAATATCAAATTTATTTGCTTCTTTTGTTAAATTAATACATAGTTTTCGTTCTCGAGCAATTCGTTCACGATACTTACGAAATTTATAAGTTCCCTGTAAAGCTAAATATATTGAGGATAATCTTTGTTGTCCGTCAAGGACACCATAATAGCCTTCCTTATTTTCTAATTGCGGGAATGGAGCTAATTCATTATGCTTGTTTGAATCTTCATCATAGTGAGTTAAAAATTTATAGAATGAATATTCATGTATATTCTCGGCATCTGCTAAATTCCAAAATAAAAATGTACCAATTGGATATCCTCGTAATATAGAATCAAATAACTTAATTATTTGATCTGCTTTCCACACGAATTTTCTTTGCAAAGCAGGTAAATACATTTTTCCATTATCAATCCTTTGAATAGTTTCTTTTATTGTCCAATCAGTATATCCACTCATAAATGCTCCTTTACGTAAACTTCATATTATCATAAAAATTGTATCTTATAGCTATGTCAGAAACGGACATAGAGGAAGACATACAAAATTTTTCTTAGAAAATTTTGTCAAAAGTTGATAAAAATACATCATAATAAAACTTTGATGTTGTTTTATGATTAGATAATATATTATCTATATATTGACATTTTTGATAAAATCGGTTAATATATTATCTATGAATAATCAATTTTTAAATCAAAAAACTCCTAATGAAATTGCGAAAAATTTAGCAGATAAAACCAAAGAACGTCGAAAAAAATTAAAAATTTCGCAGGAAGTTTTAGCGCAAAAATCCGGAGTTAGTCTTGGCAGCATTAAAAGATTTGAAACAAAATACGAGATTTCTTTGCAATCTTTTATTAAAATTGCTATTGCTCTTGATTTAGATAATGACTTTGAAAATTTATTTACACAAAAAACTTATGCTTCGATTGATGAGGTAATTAATGGATAATTATAAATACCTTAAAGTTTTTTATAACGATAAATTAGTCGGAACTTTAGCTAAGACTCCGGACAGGCTTGTCGCATTTGAATATGACAGTGATTGGCTTTCGACAGGTTTTAGTATTTCTCCATTTTCGCTTCTGCTACAAAAAAAAGTATATTTGCCAAAATTTGAACCGTTTGAGGGGTTATTTGGGGTATTTAATGACAGTTTGCCTGACGGTTGGGGAAGATTATTAGTTGATCGCCTTTTGCTAAAAAACAAAATTAATCCGAGTGAAATTGATAATTTAAACCGTCTAGCTGTTGTTCAAGAAAGCGGTATGGGTGCTTTAACGTATAAGCCTGAACACAGATTTGAAACTCCACAAGAAGAATCTGATTATGACAAGCTTGCGCCAGAATGTTCAAAAATATTAGAGTCACAAAATTCAGATAACTTGGATGAACTTTTTAAACTTGGCGGCTCATCAGGCGGTGCAAGACCAAAAATTTTGACAAAAATAAACAGTGAAGATTGGATAATAAAATTTCCGTCCTCTCAAGATCCAAAAAATATTGGAGAGCAGGAATACAAATATTCGCGCTTAGCAAAAGATTGCGGAATAAAGATGAGCGAAACAAAGTTGTTCCCGTCAAAAATTTGTTCGGGATATTTCGGTATAAAACGATTTGATAGAGAAAACGGCAAAAAAGTACACATGGTTTCAGTTAGCGGATTACTTGAAACAAGCCATCGTTTGCCAAATCTTGACTATAATATTTTGATGAAATTGACTCTGGAGCTTACAAAAAATTACCAAGATATTGAGCAATTATACAGGTTAATGTGCTTTAATGTTTTTGCGCACAACAGAGATGATCATTCAAAGAATTTTTCATTTTTGTATGATGAAAGTCAAAAAGAATGGCACTTATCACCTGCTTATGATTTAACTTACAGCTCATCACTCAACGGAGAACACGCAACGACAATCAATGGAAAAGGCAAAAATCCAAGTTTAAATGATATTTTAGCAGTAGCTAAAAATATCGGAATAAAAGAAAAACAAGCGCGTGATATTGCGCTTGATATTAAAGATAAATGTTTGTCATTGTTTGATTAAAATTTGTCAGAATTAAAGATTATTAAAATATAAATAGACAGTTAAAATTAAACAAGTCGGACAACCAAATTAAGCAAGTTTAATTTTATGGAAATTAAGTCGGAAATTGTTTAATTTTGTCTGTCAGACATTTCAAATTAAGCAGATAATATGTTCAATTCTCTCTGATAATTATTTATAATATATAAGCCTGCACTATTTCACCATAGTAAACCGTATGGTAATCCCTGTTTGCCATTGGAGCAGTTGAATCTATGTTTTGCGGATAAAATTGTTCTTTTAATTCCGCAGGGATTTTATCAATTTCTTGTTCTTGGCTGTATATTACTTTGCATTCCAAAGTTAAAGGAATTTCTTTTATCGCAGGTGAATTAACTTCTATTCCCTCTGTTAAAGTCAAATTACAATCAGCAAGTTTATTTATATCTCTGCCTGAACGCGAACCAATATATGCAATTTTCTTTGATATTTCAGGTGTTCTTTCAAGCGGAACAGAAACCGTAAATTCTTTTGTGTTTTCAATTTGCTCATGGGTAAATCTTCCATGACGAATGTATGTTGTAAAAAACAGTTTTCGCCATTCAATACCGACCTGTCCCCAAGCAATAGTCATTGAATTTGTTTTATCACCGTTTTTTGTATTAACTAAAATTCCCTTTTTAAGTTCTCTCATAATTTGTGGCAGATATTCTATCACATCAATTTTTTGCATTTTTACCTCTCGTATCTCGCTTTTTCTGTACCGACAGTTGTTTTATCACTATGACCTGAGTATAACACAGTTTCAGGAGGAAGCGTAAATATTCTGTTTATAATACTTTCGCTCAATTCCTGACCGTTTCCGCCCGGATATTCCGAATTCCCTATACTCCCCTTAAAAATTGTATCCCCAACGAACGCTATGCCATTATTTTTATCATAAAATACTACTGAATCGGGTGTGTGTCCGGGCGTATGTATTACTTGCAGTTTAACGTTACTGTTTGATTTTAATGAAATAAAATCGCCATCATCAAAATATCTTGCATTGTTTAAAACAATATTCCTATGGCAATATTGAGATAAATTAAAATGTGTACTTTTCAAAAATTGTTCACCGTTTTTATGAATAAAATAAGGAACATTCAGCATTTCACATAGTTGTTCAACAGCTCCCGTATGGTCAAAATGCCCATGAGTTAAAAGTATTGATTCTATATTCCAATTATTCTCTTTGATAATAGAATAAAGTTTTATGGCTTGCGCACCGGGATCAATTAAAAAACCGCTATTAGTTTTTTCATCTATATAAAAATATGAATTTGTATCAAATACATCGTGTACATTTACTTTTTGAACTAACATTTTAAATTCCTTATTTTTAGTGACAGCCATCCGGCCCACAAACCATTCCTTGTTCTAAACTTCCGTTTGATTCATCAAGTGCTTTTAATATTGTCTGTTTGATTCCTTCTTTTGTTTGACATCCGCCAATTACATATTTATCATCAATTACAAAATATGGAACGCCATGAACTCCGAGCTTATAAGCTTCGTTTTCATCAAATCTGACATCATCAATAAAATCATCTGAATCAAGGGTTTTGTTAAGTTCATCTTCTTCTATTCCGACTTGAAGTGCAATATCTGATAAGATGCTTCTATCTGCTAATTTTAGATTTTTTGTAAAATATGCGTCAAACAAAAGATGAATAACCTTGTTTGTATTTTCTTTATTTCCTTTACTTGCCACAAGTTTTGTTAATCTGTGGGCATCAAGCATATTTGTATATTGTGTATCAGCATAACGAAAATCTATTCCCTCACGTCTGCATAATAAGGATATTCCTTCAATACGTTCTCTTGCTGCATTTAAAGTCAAACCATATTTAACTGCAAATCTTTCATCTGTTTTTGATACTACTTCATAACTTGCATTGGGATCAAGTTCAAATGCCTTCATCTCAACTTCTATATCATTTACCCCTAGCCCAAGTTCTTCAATAGCCGTTTCTAATCTTTTTTCGCCAATATAACAATACGGGCAAGCATAATCAGACCAGTATGTGATTTTCATTTAACACCTCACTTTTATTTTGTAATTATTACCATTGTTTTGAAAGATATTATAAAAACCTCTTTCTTTTTGTATATAATCATGATAAACTATATGATATAAAAAACAAGTACGCACATTATAGTTAGATACTATCTAAAAGGAAAGTAATATGGCAGAAACTAAAGAAGAACTATTAAAACAATTTTATGAAACGGGATTTGAATACACATTATCCTTAATAAACGGGAAATATAAATTGACTGTTTTGTATGCTCTTTCTTTATTTAAAGTCATTCGATACAACGAAATGAAACGGTTAGTCGGCGTTGTATCTCATAAAACATTAAGTACAACCCTAAAAGAACTTGAGCATGACGATTTAATTATAAGAAAAGAATATCCTCAAATCCCGCCAAAAGTTGAATATTCATTATCTAAAAAAGGTGAATCCCTAATTCCGATATTAAACGAAATGTGTATTTGGGGAAAGAAACATAAGTAGTTACTAAAATGTATCAGTTACTTTGAGAATGGATTATCAGGGAATTTAAGAGTTTTTATCAGCGGATTTGCGGACGGACGACACGAAATTAGTCCGGATAGCGAGGAAATTGAGCAAACTTGAACCGAAGGTTCAATTGCGAA
>CAMOQI010000065.1 GCA_946622835.1 uncultured Candidatus Melainabacteria bacterium | reverse complement strand
CTTTAGGGGAGGGCAAGATTCTTCGGTCGCTTCGCTCCCTCAGCAATGACATGTTCCATTCACCCCTCTCCTGATTTTTAGGAGAGGGGATTATGTAAGTTGGGCTTTCCAGCCCAACAACAATCTTCAGGCTAATTCAAATTCAAATGTAACGAAATGTAAATATGAATTTCAAAATGGCTCAAACCCAGTTATAATGCCCTATATGATATGATATGATATGATGGGATGGGTGTATAGCAATCTTTTTAGCCTATTTTACTTTTTAAAAGTATAAGGGGATATACTTTTAAAGAGAAAAGGAGATATTATTATGGGATTGTTATCAGGAATTGTAAAATTAGGGAAATATGCATACAGAGCAATTAAGTATGGCAAACAAGTCGGTAAAACTGCTAAAAACGGGAATAAAGTTTATAAACGCGGTAGTGTTATGACCGGTGTTTCTAAAGACGGAAAAGTTCTTGGTCAAGTTAAGACAACTCAAACGGCTGCAAATACAACAGAAACTGTTGCTAAACATCCGATACCGTTTAGTGATAGATATAAATATTCGCGCCGTATTACACAAGAAAGCAGAGTAGCTGAAAGCACGGATATATTCCGCTGTGAAAGGGATGCAGCAGGACGTCAATATGATATATATGATACTCCTTGGCATATTGAGTACTATAAAAATAGAAAAACCGGTGTTATAGAAGGAATTCAGGATACTTATAAAAAGCATAATTTAAGAACTTTTAATGAAAGAGAGGCTTTTACGAATTATAAGCCTATAAAATAATTGTAAGGTGGGGTACCTACCCCACCAAAATATGTAGGTTGGGCTTTCCAGCCCAACAAAAATAGAATGAAATGTAAGAAAAACAAAACAGAAAAAACAGACTAAGGCGGGCAAGTTCAAACTTGCCCGCCTTTGCTTAATAAAAAGTTACATTCATGTAAATCCGTTGTTGACAGCGGATTTTGTTTGTCATACGATTATTGTGCTCAAAAGTATTGTCCGAAATATTAGAATAGCAATTTGAGCGAGACACAAAGGTTTTTCGGGACTTTTGTGCGATGTAGTACATTAGAAAGAAAAAGGAAAGCAAATGGCAACCACTACAAAGAAAAACAGAATCAGAGTTTGTTTAAAAGCTTATGATTACAAATTGATCGATGTATCTGCTGAAAAAATAGTAGAAACAGCAAAAAGAACAGATGCAAAAGTGGCAGGACCTATTCCTTTACCTACAAAAAGACGTATATATTGCGTTTTACGTTCACCTCACGTTGATAAAAAATCCCGTGAACATTTTGAAATGAGAACTCACAAACGTATTATTGATATATACGAACCGACTCAAGCCACTATGGAAGAGTTGCGTAGATTAGATTTGCCGGCAGGCGTTGATATTGAAGCAAGATAATTGCAACAATTCTGTCGAATGAAAATTAAATAAGCATTATGCATATAATGTGATCTACGACCGGGGGTAAATATAAGGTAAAACCTTTGATACCGACAAACCGGAGGGGTGAAAGTCCCAGTTGGTAAAGTGATAGTAGCGCTCACAAGCGAAAGGATGCAATTCCGAAAAACGAATTTAAAAGTAATGCGCAGCAAGTTATGCAAATACACAAGCGAGGCATAGTAAAAATTCAAGAGGCGGGTCAAGTCCGCACCAAGTAGGATGAGCACAGAAAGGTAAAAATTATGACACTAGGTGTAATAGGTAAAAAAGTCGGAATGACTCAGATCTTTGATGAACAAGGTTTGGCTGTTCCCGTAACAGTTATCAAAGTTGATGAAACAGTTGTTACTCAGGTAAAAACCGTTGAAACAGACGGATATAACGCTATTCAAGTCGGTACTGTTGCGGCAAAAGAAAAACACTTGACTAAGGCTCAAATCGGTCATTTCAAGAAAAACAGCTTATCAAATTACAGACATTTACAAGAATTCAGAGTAGACAACCCGCAAGACTACAAAGTAGGTGACAAGGTTGAACTTTCTGTATTAGATAATGTAGAAAAAGTAGATGTTACAGGAAAATCAATAGGTAAAGGTTTCCAAGGTACTGTCAAAAGATGGAACTTCGGAAGAGGACCTATGGCTCACGGTTCTAAAAACCACAGAGAACCGGGTTCAATCGGTGCAGGTACAACTCCTTCACGTGTTATCAAAGGCAAAAGAATGGCTGGTAACATGGGTAACGAAAGAGTTACAATTACTAAATTAAAACTTGTTAAAGTAGATGCAGGTAAAGGTTTGGTATTGGTAAAAGGATCGGTTCCGGGTTGTGAAGGCAGATTGGTAACAATCGTACCGACAAGAACAAAATGGAATTAGTCAGATATAAAATGTAAAGGACTTAACGACTTATCGTCTTAACGTCTTAAATACTTACAAATAACCCGCTTCTGCCATATAAAACCCGAAAGGGAAAGGGGTAGACGGAAAGCAAAAGGAAACAGAAAAATGGCAAAAGAAATTTTAAGTACAACAGGTGAAATATTAGGTGAAATCACACTTGATAAAAAAGTATTCGGTGTTGAACCAAATATTCACGTAATGCATTTGGCATTGAGAAGACAATTAAATAATGCGCGTCAAGGTTCAGCTTGTACAAAAACAAGAGCTGAAGTAGCAGGCGGCGGAAGAAAACCATGGAAACAAAAAGGAACAGGCCGTGCAAGAGCAGGTTCTTTACGTTCACCATTGTTTGCAGGCGGCGGCGTGATTTTTGGACCAAAACCAAGAAGTTATGCATTTAGCATGCCTCAAAAAGCAAGACAATTAGCTTTGAGATCAGCATTATCCGCTAAATCTTCTCAAATGGTTTTTGTTAAAGATTTTTCAACAATTGAAGCTCCAAAAACAAAATTAATGGCAGCTTGTTTAAAATCTTTAAAAGTTAGCGGCAAAGTTCTTGTGATAGCTGATACAAAAGCTGAAGAAAACAAATATCTTGAACTTTCAGCAAGAAATATTCCGAGTGTAAAACTTTTATTACCGACAAACTTGAACGTAAAAGATTTGTTGGAAGCAGATTTTGTTGTAATGACCGAAGCTGCTGTAAAAGAAATAACAGAAAGACTTTCATAGTATTTTCACAATCAGATAAAGGAAAATAAAAATGAGTAACAAAGAAAAATTATACGACGTAATCAAAAAGTCGTTGATAACAGAAAAATCAGTAGCGGCAACAGAAGGTGCTCAGTATACTTTTGAAGTAAGAAAAGATGCTAACAAAATCGAAATTGCTAAAGCTGTTGAATTAGCTTTTCCGGGAAGAAAAGTTAAAAAAGTAAGAACGGTTTATATGCCATCACACGAAAAAAGAATGGGATATAAATTCGGTAGAACTGACAGTTCTAAAAAGGCAATCGTTACAATTGAAGGCGATCCTATAGAATTTGTCGGAGTATAAATAAACTGGTGTGAAGTGCCGGTGTAGGCTTGCGATGAGTAAGACGAGCAAGGCACGTAACATAATATCACCGCCGTTGTGAGTGAAATGAAAATGAAGCGAACGAAGCAATCTTTGGTTGCACAGGCGGAAAAACAAAGAAAAGTACAAAGCCAAGTAGTAGGAGAAAATAAAATGGCTATCAGAAAAATTAATCCGACGTCTCCGGGACAAAGAGGCATGACAAAGAGTGATTATCAAGAAATCACCACAACAACTCCTGAAAAATCTTTATTAAGACCATTGAAAAAAACAGCAGGAAGAAATAATACCGGTAGAATTACCTGTCGTCACAAAGGCGGCGGTGTAAAAAAAGCGTACCGTGTAATTGATTTTAAAAGAGATAAGTTCGGAATACCGGCTACAGTAAAAACTATTGAATACGACCCGAACAGAAACGTAAGAATTTCACTTTGTTTCTATGCGGATGGTGAAAAAAGATATATTTTGACACCGGAAGGTTTGAATGTAGGTGATGTAATCGTTTCCGGACCGGAAGCTCCTGTTCAAACAGGTAATGCAATTCCTTTGGAATTGATTCCGTTGGGTTCAATCGTTCATAATATTGAAATGATACCCGGCAGAGGCGGCTTATTAGTTAGAGCAGCAGGAAATTCCGCTCAAGTAATGGCAAAAGAAGGAAATTACGTAACAGTTAAACTTCCTTCCGGCGAAATGAGAATGATAAGAAAAGAATGCTTAGCAACAATCGGTGCATTAGGCAATTCCGAATTCAAAAACTTATCAATCGGTAAAGCCGGCAGAAAACGTTATATGGGTATCAGGCCGACAGTTCGCGGTGTAACAATGAACCCATGTGATCACCCGCACGGTGGCGGTGAAGGTAAAACAGGTCCGGGCGGACACCCGAAAACACCTTGGGGTAAACCGGCTTTGGGTTACAAAACTCGCAAGAAAAATAAAGCTTCTGATAAACTAATCGTCAGAAGAAGAACTCGATAAGAAATAATTTAAAGAACGAAAAGGAGAAATAAATGTCACGTTCATTAAAAAAAGGTGCATATGTAGAAGAATCTCTACAAAAGAAAATTGACAAGATGAATGCTAATTCTGAAAAGAAAGTAATCAAAACTTGGTCAAGAGCATCAATGATAGTACCTGATATGTTAAACCATACAATCGCTGTTCACAACGGAAAAACTCACGTACCCGTTTATATAACAGAACAAATGGTCGGACATAAATTGGGTGAATTCGCACCGACAAGATTATTCAAAGGTCATGCAGGTGCAGACAAAGCAAAAAGAGGCTAAGTTAAAGCCAAAATAGAATTTAATACTTAAATTAAAAGGATTGAAAAAATGGAAGCAAAAGCAAAACAAACAGACATAAAAATGACAGCAAGAAAACTTCGCAGAGTAATAAACGAAGTTAGAGGAAAAGCTGTTGTTGAAGCTCAAGATATGTTACGTTTTATGCCTTATTTTGCAGCAAGAGTAGTTGAAAAGAATTTGAAAGCTGCAGTTGCGAATGCTCGTGAGAAATACGGCGTAGGTGCAGAATCATTAAAGATTTCACAAATTTTTGCTGATGAAAGCACAACTTACAAACGTGCAAAAACAAGAGCGCAAGGTCGTATGTATTCAAGATTGAAACGTACATCGCACCTTACATTAGTAGTTAGTGATTCAACAAAATAGAAAAGGTAAAATAAAATGGGACAAAAAACACATCCAACCGGATTTAGAGTAGGAATTATTCAACCTTGGGCAAGCACATGGTTTGCGAAGGTTAGAGACTACGCAGAATTTGTAGCAGAAGATGCAAAAATCAGAAAATTTGTTAAGAAAAAACTGTATGCAGCAGGTGTTTCAAGAATTTTGATAGCAAGAAAAGCTCAAAATACCACAATAACTGTTGTAACAGCAAAACCCGGTATTGTAGTAGGACGCGGCGGTCAAGGTATTGATGAACTTCGTCAAGATGTAACAAAACATATCGGCAAACCGGTAATTATTAACGTAGTTGAAGTTGCAAGAATAGATGCGGATGCTCAATTGGTAGCTGAATCAATTGCACAACAACTTGAAAAGCGTATCGCATTTAGAAGAGCAATGAAACAAGCAATGCAAAGAACTATGAGATCAGGCGTTCAAGGTATTAAAGTAATGGTATCAGGACGTTTGGGCGGTGCTGAAATTGCTCGTTCGGAGTGGGCAAAAGAAGGAAGAATTCCTCTTCAAACACTTAGAGCAGACGTTGATTACGGGTTTACCGAAGCAGATACAATTATGGGTAAAATCGGTGTTAAGGTTTGGATTTTCAAAGGCAACTTGATGCCCGGCGAAATGGCAGATCAAAATATCAAATTAAAAAGCGGCAAAGACGCTGCAGATAAAGGTGCAAGACGTCCTCGTCGTGCAAGAGCTTCTCAAGAAGCGTAACAGATAAAGGTATAAAATAATAGGAGCAAATATAATGTTACAGCCTAAGAAAACAAAATACCGCAAAATGATGAAAGGCAGAATGAAAGGTACCGAAACAAGAGGTACAAAACTTGAATTTGGCCAATATGCAATACAAGCAACAGAACCAGGTTGGATAACCAGCCGTCAAATCGAGGCAGCACGTCGTGCTATGACTCGTGAAATCAAACGTGGCGGTAACGTTTGGATAAAAATATTCCCGGATAAACCAATCACTGCAAAACCTGCAGAAACTCGTATG
>CAMOQI010000064.1 GCA_946622835.1 uncultured Candidatus Melainabacteria bacterium | reverse complement strand
CGTTGATATTTCAACGGATAATATTGAAGATATTGTTACCTCGAAAATGGATGGAAAAATAAATTCCGAAGATATTTATATGATGCATTCCTCAGAAGAAGAACCTGATCCCAACGATTTGGAAATTCCGAAAAATGTTGTGATAGATGATCCGGTCAGACTTTATTTGCGCGAAATTGGCAGGATAAAGTTATTGTCGGCTAATGAAGAAATTGAATTGGCAAGAAAGATATTAGAAGGCGGTACCCCGGGTGCTATTGCAAAAAGAAAATTGGTTCAAGCGAATTTGCGTTTGGTTGTTAGTATCGCTAAAAAATATGTTGGTCGCGGAATGTTATTCTTGGATTTGATTCAAGAAGGGAATCTGGGTTTGATTCGTGCGGCTGAAAAGTTTGACCATGAAAGAGGTTTCAAATTTTCAACATATGCAACATGGTGGATTAGACAAGCAATTACCCGTGCGATTGCTGATCAGGCAAGAACAATTCGTATTCCTGTTCATATGGTTGAAACAATTAACAAGTTGAAAAAAGTTACAAGAAAACTTGCACAAGACTTGTCAAGAAAGCCAACCGAAGATGAATTGGCAGCAGAAATGAATGTTTCTATACCGAAACTTCGCGAAATTATTAAAATTGCTCAAGAACCGTTGTCATTAGAAACCCCAATCGGAAAGGAAGAAGATTCACGTCTTGGTGATTTTATTGAGGATAAAGAGGCTGATGCGCCGGTTAAGATGGTTGCATCTGAGCTTTTAAAAGAGGATTTGGCAGAAGTCCTTTGTACATTATCACCACGCGAAAGAGATGTGTTGAGATTGCGTTTCGGTATGGACGACGGTCGCCAAAGAACATTGGAAGAAGTCGGACAATTGTTCGGGGTTACTCGTGAACGTATCAGACAGATTGAAGCAAAGGCGTTGAGGAAACTTCGCCACCCGAACCGCAAAAAACGTTTGGAAGAATATGTTGAATAAATGATTAAATAAAGATATTAAAAAGAGTCCGGTTATTTCCGGACTCTTTTTTTGTAAAATTTTATAAAATTCCTGAGTTTGATAAACCAAAACGTGAACATTCAAAGGATAAATTTCCTTATGAACATCCTGAAATAGATTTGGATCATAATATAGTGCTGGAAGGCGGCGTTTCGGTGGATGTTGACTTACCGACAGAAGGTAGAACAGGAGAGGGATTGGGAACCGTAGCAGGTATTGTTTTAGAAGTTTTACCTTTGGCATTGCAGATATATCAGGCAATAAGTGACGGGGGAGGTCAGGCGGCAGCATACTTGCAGCCTGAATTCAATGCAAAGATAAAACTGCTTGATAATCAGGTGAAGCAGATGAAAACAGATATAGATACCAAAGTGGAAAAACTTACAAATATAAAAGATAAAGGGGAGTATACAAAACTATATAACCCTTTGCAAAAAGATTGGCAAGCGTATCAAAGTGCAAAAAACATTGTTAATCGTATAAAAGCATATTCAAACATGGAAAACTATGATGCAGTTGCGAATGAAATTAATAATTTTACCAGAGAAAACCTAATACAAAACTGGAATGAGAAAGGGGAAATCTATTATACAAATAAAACAGGACAACCTGTTAATATAGAAATCCCAACACACAAATACTTGAAGAACAAAATAAAAGCGTCAACATTTAATACGAAAAATTTTATAAATGACTTACTATCACCACGTAATATGGATTTGGAAGACTATACAATAAATGGAATAGGGAAATTGTTGAGTAAGAAAGTCATGCCTGTTTCCGGTGCTAATTTAGATAATGCTATAAATGATTTTGCATATGCCAAAAGCTCTGAACATGCACGCGTAATAAACTCAAGAACTCAGATTACCAATCAGGGTTTGAATAAACTAATGGATGATATAAAAATCCCAAAGGATTCTAGAGGTGTGATTTATGGCAACAACTCAGAACAATCCAAAATACTCTGGCAATCTCCTGAAATTCAAAATTTTATAAAAAATAATCTCCAAGATTTAATATCTGGTAACACTAAAGATGTTTATGATATTGAGTTTGTAAAAGATGAATTTTTTGATGATTTATATTACGGTTTACAGCATTGTAAATTATTTAATCCACAAATAACACCTGATGGATATTTTAAAGGTATAATTGTTGATTACTACGACTTTGTTAAAAGAACAGTTAATGGTATAGGTGATTATCTCAACAATTGGGGCTATTCTATGCAAGAAAAAGGCTTACTTGAAAATCAATTTAATATATATATAATATTCGGGAAGTTGTGATAAAATATAATTATGAGTAAAAATTTAATAGGATTACTTAAATATTTAACGGTAATATTGGTGTCAGTTTTTAATCCAATATTACTGTTAATATTTTGCTTAAACTTTAAGGTATATAATTATTACCCATCTTTACGGCAATATGATGATATTTTATTAACAGTGATAATGTTTATACTTTTATTATTGATTATTATATATTTCACTATCCCAATAATCGTAACAGCCAAAGCAATAAAACATCACTGGAGCAGATATTTAGACAAATTTTTTAATCAATTAAAGCTACCCACTTTGGTCTTGCTAATTTTAATTCCGTTATTAATTTTTGGGTATCGATATGAACGAATCGGCTCATATGGCGCAATAAGCTTATATTTGAGGTATTTTCAACTTGTTTTAGCTAGTTTAATACCACCGAGTTGTTTAATTTATCTTGTAATTTTAGTACATAATATCCGTAGAAAATACCCTAACCAATGCAAAAAAATAACCGATTTTTTAAATAAATTTAGAGGGATAAATAAAGAATAAAACCCATAAGTTTGGTAAAATCCATCAATAACAAATATTTATACTACAAAACTTGTGAATGTAAAAAATCAAGATGAGTATTCAAAAATATATAAGCCATTTATAAAAGATTGGCAAGCGTATCAAAGTGCAAAAAACATCGTTAATCGTATAAAAGCATGTAGGCTGGGTGAATCCCAACAATTAAAATTTCTTGTATTATGTTGATATCGGGCTAAAGACCAACCTATCTCTCTCCGCGGGGAGGGTATAGATTCTTCGGGCTTCGCCCTCAGAATGACCAGATAGGCTGGATTACTTCGCTATCGTTTGAAATGACAAGGATAAATAAACCCGTAACGAACTTATCTAACTTATCGGACTTAAATACAAATAAGTGTAAGCGTTGTCTCCCTTGCCTTAACTAAGGATGTCTTCTAAAATTTCGGCATTGCGAGAAGCATTCATTATCTGCTCTTTTGATGCTCTGCGCATGTAATTTCTTAAAGCTTCTCTAATCAATTCGCTTCTTGAGCAACTCTCTTTATCCGCTAAACCGTCAACCCTGTTTAAAAACTCGTCAGGCATGGTTACTAAAATTTTAGCCATATAACTAACCCTTTCTTGCTTTGGATTATATCATGCAAAAATCATTATTTCAAGTGAAATTATCCATGTTTATTCCCCAACAAGTTTATTGTAAGGTATTATTAATTCCATAAAATAAATTTGAAAGGAGATTATTATGGACGAAAATCAAAATGTAGAAGTTGTGAAAAAAGAAGAATGTCCGATTTGTGACAGACATCCGGTTTTGAAATCCGTTTTGTGCGGATTGTTAATTTTTGCAGGCGCATATTGTGCGTTTTATACGGTTTCGGATTGGCATTTTAAAAGGATGCTGCATAGGCAAATGGTGCCGTTTTTCCCCGGGTTTGAACAAAAAATGATGAGAAAAGATATTCAAATGATGGATAAAATGTTCAAGCCGGAAAGAGATTTTATAGCTCGCGCTCCCCGGAAAGCTAATCTTATCCATATTGAACAGGAGGAGGATGAATATAAAGTTATTATTGATTTAATGGCAGTTGATAATAATGCGGATAATATTCAAGTAAGTGCTAATGGTAATATTTTGACTATAGCAGGCAGGACGGTTAAAAAATCAAAGAACAATGAGCAAATATCCGAGTTTCAACAAAGCTATATGTTCGGGGATAATGTGCGATTGTCAGAGCTTAAAAAAGAAACAGAGGGCAGATATTATATTATTACAATTCCTATAGTAAATAATAAATAATAAGGATTTGCAAAAAAATTACGACAAGAGTTTTCTTGTCGTAAATTTTAATAATAAACAATATAATACGCCGACATTAAAAATCGGATTTTAAATATAGTTTTGAGAGATTAGATTAAGCCAAGAGCTTTTTTGTACCAAGAGAATGATTCAACTTCTCTGCCGTTGAATGTTGTTTTAGTACATTGGTTTTTCAAGTAGTTTTCAAACTCGTCGGTGAATTTTGACTTAATTTTCTTGGTTTCTTTTTCTGAAACTGCTGTTGCCATAGAACCTACTCCTTTTTTATATTCCTTGAGAACCCGTCTCATTATAACATGAAATTCATGTTATTTCCAGTATAAAAATACAAACGAAGATAAAATTGCTAGTATATTGGGTTTTCTGATGTAAATTTTTGTTAAGCTGTTTTGTTTTATTAAAAATTGCTTTATTAAAACAAAATTTTGGCAAAATTTTGACATTGGAAAATCGATAATTTTGTGATGAGGATATCTTCTGTAATATATATGGGCGTTAGCATAGAGGGATAATAATTTTGGGGATTTTACCTGAAAATTTTTGTAAAAATTTTAGCAAAAATTTTGCAAAAATTTGATAAAATTTTGGGCATGACTTGGCGAATATGGGTGGGGACTTGACAAAATTTTTTACGCTGAACATATGTTTTTATTTGTCGTTAATTTATACAGAAGAATGGTGAAAATTTTTGGCGGTGTATTTGACAAAACTTGTGTTAGGATGAAAATGTTGTTAAAACAGTTTTAATAAAATATATTTTTGGCTTTACATAGGTTTTATATTTATGATAAAATCTAGGAAAATTAGAGGAAATATGAAAATAAAGCATAAAATTTTAACAAATATATTATTGGTATCAGCACTGTCATTGGGTTGTGGGGTTGCATTTGGTATGTCGCCTCAGGCAAGTGCTTTGTATCAAGAGGCTTGCAGTGCGGAGCATCAACAGGATATTGAAACGGCAATTTCAAAGCTTGAACAGGCTTTGGCTATTTCCGGTGAGGATATCGTTTTGTATACAAAGCTTGCCGGATTGTATACGGAAAATGATCAAAGCGAAAAAGCTTTGGATTTGTATTCAAAAGTTATCGAATTGAAGCCGGAAGATGCTTTTGTTTATATAAGTATCGGAAGTATTTATGAAACGCAGGGTAAATATAAAGAGGCTTATCAGGCTTATGAAAAGGCCTTGAATTTGTTTCCGGAGTACAAATATAACTATTACAACGTTGCAAATACTCAGTATCAACTGAAAGATTATAAAAATGCAATAGAGAATTATAATATATTTTTAGAAACATATCCGGGGCATACGGATTCTCGAGAAAATCTTGCAGCTTCATACTTTGCTTTAAAGGCTTATGATAATGCGGCGGCTCAGTATAAGATGATTTATGACAAATCCCCTGACAGCTTCAAAAGTTTTAGTGAATATGGAATTTCTTTGTTAAATATTGACAATCCTGAACAAGCGGCAGAGTTTCTGGAAAAGGCGATAGAAATTAATCCTGAAAACAATTCGGCACATTTGGGATTGGCTCAGGCGTATCAGGATTTGGGAAAAAATGATATGTCTTATGAGCAATATCAAATAGTTTTAGCGCAAGTTCCGAACTTGAATACGGTAAGGCTTGATTATGCCGATTTGTTGGCAGATATGGATAAAAATACCGAAGCAATTTCACAGTATAACATGTATATAAAAGCTTTTCCGAAGGATATAAACGGCTATAGGCATATTGCTGAGGTTTATAAAAAACTAAATAATAATGAAAAAGCACTTGAAAATTATCTGGAAGTTTTGAAGCTTGATTCTGCGGATATTGAAACGAAAAAAGAAATAGCGATTTGTTATCATAATTTGAAAGATTATAACAATGCAATTAAATATTATGATGAAATCTTAGCGGTTCAACCTGATAATTATACCGCAAAATACAATAAAGCACTTGTTTTGCATGCTATGAATAAGTATCAGGATGCTATAGATATTTATCAGGAATTGATATCGGTAAAAAGTGACAAAACAATAAAAGATAATCTTGTAGATAAAACA
>CAMOQI010000063.1 GCA_946622835.1 uncultured Candidatus Melainabacteria bacterium | reverse complement strand
TCACCCTAACCCTCTCCTATTCTTTAGGAGAGGGAATAAGTAAAACCGTAACGAACTTATCCAACTTATCCAACACATCAGACAGTAATATACGTTTACCCCTGCTCTTGTTTTATCAAATCAATTTTTTCCTGACTGTCTGATTCAATATAAATTCTCAATAGGGGTTCCGTTCCTGACGGACGAACAAGAATCCAAGTTTTGCCATCTTCAAAATAGAGTTTTACACCGTCTTTATAATCTTTATGAGAAATTTTCATGCCTGCAACTTCTTCAAGCACAGAGTACCTTTCAAGAGTTGTTTTTACTTCTTCAAGATTTTCAAGCCTTTTGTCAACTCTTGTATTTATAAATTCACATCCGACAAAATCATTCAGATCTTTTCTCAGTTGAACAAGAGATTTACCCTCATAAGACATCGCCTCCAATATCAACAGATTTGCCAATATGCCGTCTTTTTCGGGAATATGACCCAAAATACTCAAGCCTCCCGATTCTTCACCTGCTATTATCGGATTGAATTTTCTCATTGCTTCCCCGACATGTTTGAATCCGACAGGAGTTTCAACAATTTCAACTCCTAATTCTTGGCAAACAATATCAAGCATTAAACTTCCGGCAACTGTTTTCACAAAACAACCGTTATAATTCCTGTTTTTTTTCAGATGTATTAACAGAATTGCAAGAATCTCATTTGGGGTAACATAATCTCCGTTTTCATCAATCACACCGAATCTGTCCGCATCACCGTCATTAGCAAAGGCGATATAATTTTTGTGTGATTTAACATATTCAATAGCTTCACCCATATATTGAGGTTTTGGCTCAGGCATACCGCCGCCAAAATTTGTATCGTAATACATATGAATCGCATCAAATTCTATTGCGTTCCTTGATAGCAGTCTGTCAAAATAACCTATACTCGCACTATAAAGCCCGTCAAACAATATATGAAAATTCTTTATGCCCTCTTTTATTTTTTCAAAATCAATAATTTCTTCAATTCGTTTAAAATAATTTTGTGAAAAATCCGTTATAATCAGCTTCCCTTCAACTGTTTTGGTAAAATCACAACCGAAATTTGAAACAATTTCATCAGTAATTTCAGAAGTTGCAGGCCCTGCATAATCCGGAATAAATTTAATTCCGAGATATTCAGGCGGATTATGAGATGCCGTAAACATAACAGCACAAGCATCCAAACGCTTTGCATTGTACGCAAGGACAGGTGTTGGCAAAACTTTATCGCTGTATATAACCTTAAATCCCATATCAACAAAGATGTTTGCACACTGAGTTGAGAATTCTTTTGCCATATTACGAGGGTCATACCCGACAATTATCGGTTTATATATACCGTAATTATCAAAAACATACTTGCCTATTGCACGAGAAACCGTTTCTACATTTTCTTTATTAAAATCTTTTCCAACAACAGCCCGCCAGCCGTCAGTTCCGAATTTAATATTTGACATAACTTTTTCCATAACAAAATTATAAAAGGAACACAAAAATATGGCAACTGTTGTGATTTGACAGACCAATATATCTTGGCTACCATACAAGTATGAAAGAAGTCAATGTAATCGGAGCGGGTTTAGCCGGCTCGGAAGCGGCTTTGCAACTGGCAAAACAAGGATTTAAAGTAAATTTATTCGAGATGCGCCCAAACATTGAAACAGGCGCACATACAACACAAGATTGTGCGGAATTTGTATGTTCTAACAGTCTTGGCTCTTACGATATAACAAACGCCAGCGGGCTTTTAAAACACGAAATGGAAATTCTGGGCGGTGAACTTATTAAAATTGCGCTCAAAAATCAAGTTCCGGCAGGAGGTGCTCTTGCGATTGACCGCCACGCTTTTTCAAAAGCCGTCACAGAAAAAATTGAACAAAACCCAAATATTAATTTAATAAGAGAAGAAATTACCGAAATTCCGGATACTCCAACAATAATCGCATCAGGGCCATTGACCAGTTCAAGATTTTCTCAGGCAATAAAGGAATTTGCTAAAAGTGAATATCTGCATTTTTACGACGCAATAGCACCTATTGTTGAAAAAGACAGTATAAATTTTGATATAGCATTTTGGGCAAGCCGATATGACAAAGGAGAAGCATCATATATAAATTGCCCGATGAACAAAGAGCAATACGAAAAATTTTATAATATATTAATAAATGCCCCAAAAATTGAACGCCATGATTTTGAAAAAGGAGCAAAATTTTTTGAAAGCTGCTTGCCGATAGAAGTTTTAGCATCCCGCGGAGAAGACACTCTACGTTTTGGACCTATGAAACCCGTCGGATTAATAGACAAAAGAACCAACGAAAAGAATTATGCCGTTGTTCAGTTAAGGCAGGATGACAGTGCAAAAACACTATATAACCTTGTGGGATTTCAAACAAACCTGAAATGGGGAGCACAAAAAGAACTTCTCAGATCCATCCCCGGGCTTGAAGATTGCCATATCGTCAGATACGGAGTTATGCACAGAAACACATTCATAAATTCCCCAACCCTTTTAAACCCCACCCTGCAAACCCGCACTCGTGAAGATTTATTCTTTGCCGGTCAAATAACAGGTACGGAAGGTTACACGGAATCAATAGCCTCAGGACTATTAGCAGGGATAAACATGGCAAGATTCTTAAACGACGAACCGCTTTTAGAATTACCCCAAGAAACAATGCTCGGCGCATTAACTCGTTATATCACAAACCCCGAACACACAAACTTTCAGCCTATAAATTCAAACTGGGGTATAGTACCACCTGTTGAACTTCCCAAAAAAGAGCGCAAAAACAAGAAACTAAAAGGCGAAATAATGGCTCAACGGGCAACCACAATCCTGAATGAAACAATATCCAAAAACAAACTTTAAACCTACCACGGGTAATCTTTAGAAATCTTCCACCCGTCTTCTTTGATTAATGCCCCGCAGTAGATGCCTGAAAACCCGCCTCCATTTTTAGAGCAAAGGTGAGCTTTATACCCGCTATTTATTAACTGTTCCCTCGTGTAACCTTCACCTACCATGTACAAGCCCGAGGGCAAGCTATTAACAAAATCTGGAATTATTACATCTTTCTTAATGGCTAAAGAAAAAACATCTTTTCCTCTAATATTTGGTGTTGCAGGCCCGTTTATATCCACCAATACATGCACATGACTATCGCGCGGATCGAACTTAAGTTCTATCCCATTTGTAAGTATCACCCCATATAGTTTTTGATTATTGATGTCAGGAGTATTTTGTAAATTTTTTTTTGGTATGGAACTGCAATGAGATTTAGAACCATCACAAACATGTAAATATTTCATGTATGGCATAATATATGTTTTAACAAAAGTCTCACTTTCTTCTGTAACAGTTGAAGTTGAAGTCCCCATATTCCATCCCGATACATCACCATTTTCACCCTCAGACAATTTTATAGCTTGTGCTAATTGAGCATAGGTCTGTTTTAAACGGGTAACTGTCACGTGTTTTTGGTAGCTGCTTATAAGACTCGGAATAACCATAGCAGCTACAATCCCGATAATTCCAAGGGTAATAAGGACTTCCGCTAAGGTAAACGCTGAGTTTTTACGGAGTCTTTTTATAGGTGCTAAAACCGTTGTATAAAGCGGATTTTCATCTACCCCCTCCTGAAAAGAGTTGGTATTATTAGGTTTTGTCATACTTAATTCCTCATGTTTTTAACTTCTATTAATATTCTAACGTATATTTGAATATTTTTCAAGTGTATGGGGGGGGGGTAAATATATTTTTCCCTCCCCTAAAGAATAGGGGAGGGTGGCGGAGGCGTCAGCCGGAGTCGGGTGGGGTATGATATATATTTAACCTCACCCCTACCCCTCTCCTAAAAATCAGGAGAGGGGAAAAATTATAACATGCCATTGCTGAGCATCAGCGAAGAATCTATACCTATCCGTAGAAAAGAGGGCAGAATTTCCGATTGAGCAATGTGAAATTTTGAAATTCGGGACAGAGTGTCTTCATAAAATTCTTTACATTAATTAATAACAAAATAAACACATCTGTAGTATTATTATTTAGTAAAATTTTGATTTTTAAGGATGGAATTTATGAATAGCTATTTAGATAAGGTTTTAAAAGCAACAGAAGAAAACAACGTACACGAACCGGAATTTTTACAAGCAGTAAAAGAAGTTTTGACAACAGTTGAACCTGTTGTAAATTCACACAATGAAGAATATAAAAATATAGCTCTTTTGGAAAGAATGGTTGAACCTGAAAGAATTATTTCTTTCAGGGTTCCTTGGGTTAATGATAACGGGCAAGTAATAGTAAACAGAGGATACAGAGTCCAATTCAGCTCACTTATCGGGCCGTATAAAGGCGGATTAAGATTTCATCCAAGCGTAAATCAAAGTATTATGAAATTTCTGGCATTTGAACAAATATTTAAAAATGCCCTAACAGGACTCCCAATAGGCGGAGCAAAAGGGGGTTCCGATTTTGACCCGAAAGGTAAATCCGATAACGAAATTATGAAATTTTGTCAAAGTTTTATGACAGAACTGTACAGACACATAGGACAAGATGTCGATGTTCCCGCAGGTGATATCGGTGTAGGATCAAGAGAAATAGGATACCTTTTCGGACAATATAAAAGAATTTGCAACGCGTACGAAGGAGGCGTTCTTACAGGAAAAGACGTGTACTACGGCGGTTCTTTAGCAAGAAAAGAAGCAACAGGCTACGGACTTTTATTCTTCACAAGGGAAATGCTTGCCGCACACGGACAAAACCTCCAAGGAAAAATCGTAACTATTTCAGGTTCCGGCAACGTTGCAATATATGCTTGCGAAAAAGCAACCGTAATGGGTGCTAAAGTCGTTGCAATGAGTGACTCTAACGGATGTATTTATGACGAAAACGGTATAGATCTTGATCTGGTTAAACAAATCAAAGAGGTTCAACGAGGAAGGTTAAAAGAATATCTGCAAAAACATCCAAATGCAAAATATCTGGAAAACACAAACGAAGATTCCCCTGTTTGGACAATAAAAACAGATATCGCTCTTCCTTGCGCAACCCAAAACGAATTAACGCTAAATTCCGCAAAAAAACTTGTAGAAAATGGGGTTTTAGCTATAGCAGAAGGTGCGAATATGCCTTGCACACAAGAAGCTACCGATTATTTGCTCAAAAAAGGAGTGCTTATAGGTCCTGCTAAAGCAGCAAATGCAGGGGGTGTAGCAACTTCCGCAATAGAAATGTCCCAAAACAGTATGAGATTCTACTATACATTTGAAGAAGTTGAATCAAAACTCGAACAGATAATGATTAATATTTTTAAATCATGTTCAAGCGCCGCAGATAAATATGGCTGCAGCGGAAATTATGTCGCCGGTGCAAATATTGCAGCTTTCCAAAAACTTGCAAAATCTATGCGCGCACAAGGCATTGTGTAAATATTCTATGAAGCATTAAAAGACGCAAATTTCTTTCTGTAAAAACCATGTCTTTTATTATTTTTATACCTATAATTAGGAATAACAAATCCAAAAGTACATTTGCCGTTCACTTCACTTTTTGCATACACTCTGCCGTTATGCAATTCTATTATCTGTTTTACCAAATATAATCCCAATCCGGAACCCGCACCGTTAAAACAAGAATACTCGGTCTTTGAATATTTATCAAAAACTTTTGCCAATTCTTCTTTTGATATCTGCCGACTGTAATTTTCAACAAAACACTCAAAACTGTTATCTGATTCTTTTATTGTTATTTCTATATTTGTACCCAAATATGCGTATTTAACCGCATTTGATAACAAGTTCAATATAACACGCTTTAATTGCAAATAATCTGCATATAACACACAACCCTGCGCCAAATTATTAAAACTTATTGTCTGATTACGCTCCGTGCAAAGATTTTTTATTTCGGAACACAAATCCATAACCAACTTTGAAGGTTCAAATAAACTTTTTTCAAGTTTTATCTTCCCAAAATCGCAATGCACCTTCATTATCATCTCAATAAGATTTGTCATATAAGTACAAGAATCTAATAAAAGTGAAATCATCTCTTGTTGTTGAGGATTTAATAGCCCAAACATCCCTTTATTTAACATTTTTAAAGTACTTAATTGAGAATTATTCGGAGTTTTCAAATCGTGAACGACAGTAGCTAAATA
>CAMOQI010000062.1 GCA_946622835.1 uncultured Candidatus Melainabacteria bacterium | reverse complement strand
ATAAAAAATTTTAATAATTCCATAATTTCTGCTTCCTTCTAACTTTTTTGTGTGTATAATGTTTTTAATGACAGGTATAAAAAAGTCAAAGGAGAATTGAAAATGGCTGATATGGTTACTAAAGATATGAACATTTTAGAAATTGCTCAAAGATTTCCTGAAAGTATTGAAGTTTTTCACAAATATGGTTTAGGATGTTTGGGTTGTGCTGCTGCAAGATTTGAAAACTTGGAAGCAGGAGCAAAAGTTCACGGATATGACGCGGATGAAATGGTTGCGGATATAAATGCTTTAATCTCTGCATCTGCTGAATCATAAATTTCAATAAGAATAAATAACGGGGCGCAAACTTAAGTTTGCGCCCCGTTATTTATTTAAGGAAATTATATATGAGTTACCACAAAAATATATTAAAAACCTGTCATACTGAGCAATAGCGAAGTATCTGTTTTTAGTGCAAATATGATGAGATTCTGAGGGCTTTAGCCCTCAGAATGACAATTATTTGGATTAAATTTGTGGTAACTGCTATATAATTACCTTATTTAATATTAAACATTTTTACCTAAGAAACCTGCCATTGTCGGAATTTGACCTGCCAACTGTCCGCGTCTTGCAAGGTGTTGAGCTGCTAATTGTGCTTTTTCCGCTTCTGCAGCTGCCATATCTTGTTCTGCTTTCTTCTTAGTCATGTTTTCGCATTTATTTGCAATCCAGATAATAAGTGCAGGGACAAGAAGTAATGTTGAAACGAATCCAAATGTACTGTTATATGTTTTTGCTTTGCTTAATAATTTATTATTACCTTTAAATAAATCATAGAATTTGTTAATCAATGTTTGATCAGAATCTTTCATTGCTTCTTTTATTGCATCTTTCACATCTGTTAAAGATGCATTTTTATATGAATCACTTATAGAATATTTTTTCAGCATTTCTTCAACAACTGATTTAACATTTTTATCTTGAGCAAGAGCTTTTTTAACATTTCCGCCGCTTTCTTCCAAGAAGTCCATAAATCCGATTGCACCGTTTTTATATTCTTTTATATTTGTATATTTAGACGTTAATTGCTGTGAAGTTAATACGCTGTGGCGCTTATCCAAAGGATTCAAATAATCTATAACTTTTTGGAATATATTTCTATCGGTCATATCTTTTTTGTTCAAGGCAAGACCTGTGAGTTTTGTAAATCCGTCTGAGAATAATCTTGCTAAAGCTTTTGCACCAAACAACAACGCTGTGAAACTTGTCATATCACGGAACACGATTTCACCATAATCATATTTATCTTGTGCTTTTTGAAGCCTTGGCGGAATACAAAAACCAAATAACAATACCGGCATTGCAGCTCCGGAAATTACATTTCCGTCAAATTCAAATATATCAGAAACTGTTTTCAATTTAGAATTGTCAAAGATTATTTTTCCTGCTTTTTCAAGACCTTTTCCAAAACCGCCCGTAAATGTAACATCTTTACTTGCCGCCGCTTCGCTATTTGGGGCTTTATCTTCATTCACGGTTGTTCCTTTTAAAGCAGGATTGCCTTTTATTCCCGCATTATACATCTTAGGTATTTGAGTATAGAACCAAGCAATAGCCCCAAAAACTCCAAGATTGGTCAAAATCCGAGAACCCATTCTTCTGTTGGTAAATTCTTTTACACCTTTTTCTATATTTTCAGCAGAAAAATTATCTTTTACGGATTTTTTAACACTATTTACAGCATCATCAAAATAATCATGCAATGCTTTTGAAAGTTCGGAAAGGCTGCCGCCTTTAACACCTTTCGATGTATCAAACTCAACGGCAAGCTCGTTAACAGCACCGCCGATTTTTTCTTTTTTAAGCCGCATAAACATATCTTCAACGGTACCGCCTTCTAGTTTTCCTATTGCGGCTGCCTTTGCTTTTTTACCTTTAATGTTCTTATCCGCCATGACATTTTCAATTTCATTTTGGCGGGTTGCGAATTTTTCGGCATATTTACCAACTTCTTGCGCAGAAAGTCTTTCCTCTTTCGGTAAATGAGCATTTATACTTTTTTCAATCACATTTTCATAAACATTTTTATAAAAAGATACCTTGTTTAACTCAGAACCATTAGAAAGCGCTCCTGCATTTGCTTTTGCAAATTGAGTAAAAGGTTCCTCAAAACCGTTTATATAATTTAATTTGACATTATTACCTGCGCCAAACCATTTTTTAATACCCGCAAACATAGCAAGCGGGATTAAAAAAGCACTGGGACCTGTAATAATTTCGCGCAAAAATTCTTTTCTTGCCAATTGCCAATTCAATTCACGTTTTTGGTTGCCGTTTTCATCTAAAACCGGTTGTCCGTTTTGATCAGTTTTTAAACTTCCGCGCAACAGACCTTTCCCAACACGAGGAGCAATAAAACCAAGCCCATCCTGAATAATGAAAGACGCGGCATAACCACCCTGTTCAATAAAATCCATAAGTCCGACAATCGGATTCGCTCCTGCACCCGCACCCGTAAATGATACTTCATCGGGCTTGTGAGGCATGCTCTGTATAGGATGCACAACAGCTCGGGGTTGATAATTAACCTTTGGTTTTTGTGCATTATTATCTTCTATACTTGGTATGATTGGTTTTACAGACATAATCCCTACTGATTTTTGAACCTTCTATATTGTAGAAAAAACAACAAACCTTTCTGAATTGCCATTTTTTCGATTAATGTTTCAAAATTTTAACATTCTGTACACAAATTTTTAAAACAAGTGTACTTATTATACTTAATCAGAAAATTTTTAGCAAGCTTTTTACTACAATTATAACATTTCTGTAACAATTCATTTTTTAAGGTTTTACAAACAATAAGCTCAAACTGTATATTTTGTGTATAATGTAAGTGGAGGTAAAAAGTGAAAGGTTTTGAAACAATCAATAATATTGCATATTTAGAGCCTGTAAATTCGTTTTCGGAAATGGCAAAAGACGAATATTGCAGAAGTTATGAACTTAATTGTAACTCAATACCCCTTTCCACAATAAAACAGGTTGTAGACTATGTCAGCGCAAACAGTGCCGATACTGTCGGAGTTTTGCCTGTAGAAAACACCATTGACGGTTCTATAAGAGAATCTATTGACAGTATTATGCTATCTGCCAATCCGAATTTACGCATAATTTCCGAAATAATTATGCCGATTGAATACTGTTTATTATCCAAAACCACCGAATTTTACAGTATTACAGGATTAATCGCACCCCCAAGACTCCTTGGCAAATGCGGAGAATTTATAAAATCCGAAATGCCAAGAAATCTGAATATAATAGAATCTCCGTCTATGCTGGATGCTGCACACGAATTAAATAATCACAATTTAACATACGCTTGCATAGGCAACCGAAAAATCGCCCAAAATTGTATGTTAAATATTTTAAAAGAAAATATCCATGATGATAAACATAACCAAACCCGTTATATTTTAATAGGAGATGTCGAAACAGAACCCACCGGAAAAGATAAAACAACCGTTGCTTTCCGAACAAATAACACCCCCGGAGCCCTTCTTCAAATTTTGAAAGTCTTTTTAGAAAACAACATAAATATGACCCACATTTCATCATACCCCTCAAAAACTCACATGAATGAATATATATTCATCGTAAACATCGACGGTCATATTAAAACAACTCAACTAATAAAAACAATAGATGAAATCAGACCGAAAACCTCGTTTTTAAGATATTTAGGTTCATATAAATCAGCGTAGAAAACGGCTATTTTTAAGGTTTATTGTAAATATATGTAACAATAATTATACCTTAGGGCAATTTTGTATATAAAAAATACTTTTTAAATATATACAAAGGATATATAAATCAATTTTATATATAACTACTACCTTCTACTTTCTACCTACTAATCTTTTACACGAGGAATTATAACAAATTCCAAGGAAGCTTCTATTAAAGAAGCTTTTTTTTTACCCATTTCGCAGAGCCACGAGCGGAGCGAGAGACGAACACGCATCAACGGAAACGTTGAGTTTTCGTTGTAAGTGTGAGCGTTGGCGTTTAATGCGAAATGGGTGTATTTTCGCAATACGAAGATTAGGTTTTTCAAGTTTAGCCCTTTTTAATGATGGGAAAAGCTTACATCTAATAATTCATCTTGCCTTCTTCAATTAAACGGGCAGCTTGTAGGTTGGGCTGAAAGCCCAACCTACAAATTTAAATTGGTGGGCACACTTACGCTTTTGCCCACCCTACATAACTACTCCGCGGGGTAGGGGTAAATATTATTGCCCTCCCCTAAAGAATAGGGGAGGGAGCAGTTGCAGGCGAATTTTATGAGCCGTGCAAATGCGGGTGGGGTATGACGTAAAATATTTACCCCCGTCGCAATCGCACGGTTTAACAAACGCTGCATTTGCCAAGCATAATATTTTTCCCCCTGCCCTGTTATGCAAAAGACCCATTGAATTTAGAATATGTTCTTGATACACTTAATCTAAGATTAATAATAAGAAAGAAGGGATAAGAAATGGCAAAAAGAGTATTGCTTTGCATTATGGATGGATGGGGGATTTCAACAGGTCCTGATAAATATGATGCGACAAAACTGGCAAATCCGGTAAATATACCAAAATTGGAACAAGAAGAAAAATTTATACATATAAAAGCCGATGGTGAAAACGTAGGACTTCCCGCAGGTCAAATGGGCAACAGTGAAGTAGGACACCTGAATTTGGGTGCAGGCCGCATTGTTTATCAAGATTTATCAAAGATTAATAACGCAATAAAAGACGGCAGTTTTTTCAAAAATGAAAGATTTTTAGCGGCAATTGAACATGCAAAGAAAAATAATTCTTCTTTGCATTTGTACGGACTTGTTTCAACCGGCGGGGTCCATTCATCTTTGGATCATTTACTGGCTTTAATAAAAATGGCAGCGGATAACGGTTTGAAAAAAGTTTATGTTCACGCATTTTTAGATGGTCGTGATACCCCTCCGGCAAGTGCTTGTGAGTACGTTCAAATTGTTGAAGATGAACTTAAAAAATATAATTTACCGCCCGTTGCAACAGTTATCGGCCGTTATTACATAATGGATCGCGATAACCGTTGGGAAAGGGTTGAGAAAGGTTATAACGCACTATTATTAGGCGAAGGGCAACACGCATCAAGTGCAATCGAAGGAATTAAAGCCTCTTACGCAAAAGGTGAAACCGATGAATTTGTTTTACCGACAGTTGTTGGCGGAGAGGATTCTCGCATTCATGATAATGATTCAATAATATTCTTTAATTACCGCCCTGACAGAGCCCGCGAGATAACAAAAGCAATGAATTTTGCAGACTTTGACGGATTTAACAGAAAAAAAGTTTTGAAAAACATTTTATATACCACAATGACAAGCTATGAGGCAACTTTCACTTATCCTGTTGCTTTTCCTAAAGAAAAACTTGTAAATATTCTGGGCGATGTCTTGGAAGCAAACGGTATCAATCAATTCCGCACAGCAGAAACCGAAAAATATGCGCACGTAACATTTTTCTTTAACGGTGGAATTGATAAGCCTCAACCTCACGAAGATAGAGTCCTTGTTGCGTCACCAAAGGTTCCTACATATGATATGCAGCCTGAGATGAGCGCGCCTGAAGTTTGTGAAAACGTATTAAAAGCTATTGATAATCCAAAATATCAATTTATTTTAGTAAACTTTGCAAATCCTGATATGGTAGGACACACAGGGGTTGTGGAAGCTGCAACAAAAGCTTGCAAAGTTGTTGATGAATGTGTCGGACGCATTGCAGATGCTTGCAAAAGAAACGATATTGTTATGCTGCTGACCGCAGATCACGGAAATGCTGAGGTTATGGTTGATGAACAAACAGGAAAACCTCAAACTGCACATACCACAAATGAAGTTCCGTTTGTTTTAATCAACGCCGACACCAATTTAAAATTGAGAGAAGGCGGAGCTTTATGCGATATCGCCCCGACCGTTCTCCAACTTTTGGGAATTGAGCAACCAAAAGAAATGACAGGAAAATCATTGATAAAATAAGTTAATAAGACATTAAGACGTTAAAACGTTAAGTTCTTTAAGGTTTTATTATGAATTGAACGATTTTGACATTGATCAATAAATAAGGAATTAAAAATGACCAATAATATAGATAAATTAGACATAGACTTTTCGTTTAAAAAGAATAACGTAGATGAATTATTTTTTAATTTAAGTGA
>CAMOQI010000061.1 GCA_946622835.1 uncultured Candidatus Melainabacteria bacterium | reverse complement strand
CGCGACCTATCCCTTAAAAGGGGAGTGCTCTACCTGCTGAGCTACAAGCGCTTATCTGTATTACTTCCATAATATACACGCCTCATACAATACTAACAAGAACATCTTCTACTGTCAACAATACTCTATAATTCATAATCCTCACCATATGAATTCACAAAATGTTCCCGTCCGTCACCTTCTATTACAATTGCTGTTAACGCTGCATCTTTATACTTCCCACACCCCGTATCTATACATATCTTATCTGCCCAGACCCTTGCCCTATCAAATTCCGTATGACCAAAGATTATCCGATAAGGAAAATTATGCGCATAATTATAAAAATTACCCCTTATATAAACCATATCAACTAAATCCTGATCCTCCAGCGCAATACCGGATCGTAACCCCGCATGCACAAATAAATACTTACCTTTTATAAAATATGGCTGCAATGATTTATAAAAATCACCATGCACCCTCATAATATTCTCAAATCCGCCATAACTATCCGCCGTCGCATCTCCGCCGTAATTCCAAAATAAATAATCATAATATTCATCATGCTTCGCATGCATCATTGCATATTCATGAGAACCGATTAAATACACACAATCACACATCTCCCCAAGCTCAATAACCTTATCAACAACGTCTTTTGACCTTGAGCCCCTGTCTATATAATCCCCCATAAACACAATCATATCATCACTTTGCGGTGCTATAATCCCCAACAAAGAACACAATTTATCATACTCTCCATGTATATCAGATATTCCTATCAATCTTGCCATAACAACATAATAACACAAAAGACGGAACCAAAAGCCCCGCCTTTTATGCTATACTACATACCACTCTACTTAATTCTAAATGTTACATTTGAAACTGCGGTAATTTTCTTTTCAATTGTCGTTGTATCATTTATACCCATATCAGACACATCAGTTGAATCGACAGGAGTAATCTGAAATACTCCCATCCTAACAGATTGAATCTTTCCAACACCATTATTAGTTGATTTTAACATCGCTGATGCTCTTTGCTTTGCATCCTTTGTCGCACGTTTTAATAACTCAACCTTTAATTCAGGCAATTTTGAATAAGAATAATTTGTCGAATTAACATCAATATCAACACCCTTATCAGATAATGAAGTTATATCCAACGACGCTTCTTTAATTTTCTCAACATCATCTGACTTTATAGAAATTGCTTGAGATAAATTATAACGCTCAATTTCGTTTGAAGAATTGCCGTTCGGATAATATTTATAAGAATAATAACCGTTTGAAGATTTAACATCGACATCTTTTTTCACATCAAAACCCTTTGATGCCAAATATTCCATAACCTGCGGAATTTGTTTCTTAGCCAATGCGTACGCTGCAGCCTTTGTTGGAGCCTTAACTTCCAATTCAACCTGTAAAGTTCCAGAATCCGATGTAACTATTTCATAAGCAGAACCCGTCACAGTTACCGAATTTTGCTTGAAGGGTGAAACCCCTGATTTAACAGCAAAAATCAAACCAAAAGCTAACAACAATCCTAAAATCGCAATCTGCAATTTTTCAATTCTTTCTAACATATCCTTATCTCCCTATACCATATACACGCAACAAAAGTATAGCAAGCAAAAATATTAATTGCAAGGATATATTATTAAAAATTATGCAGCCTTATCAAGCTTTTTAGAATTATTATTCTTATACCAATAATAAACACCGCCGCCAACAGCCGCAACACCCAATATTGCGAGAATAATCCTTATAGGTTTTGTTTTGGATGCTTTTTTAACAACCTCTTGTCCGCTTTCTTTTAACTCACCAAACCTATCTATCAAACGTGCCCAAGGAGTCTTGCTGCGAGAATCAAAAGGTTTATCAGTTTCTAAAATATCTTCCAAATAACGATTCATTGCAGATTTTCCGCCGTTGTACTCGGAATTTTCATGCCAATCAATTTTTTCTTCAATATTTTTCTTACATTTTGCGATATAAGCATCTTGATTATTTACATATTCATCAGCCATCTGCGCCAACCTATCAGCTACTTGTTCTGCTTGACGATTACAACGAGCATCATCTATTTCATCTATAGAATTTTGCCACGTTAAGCCGTAACGTTCAGGTCTTCCCTCAACAGCTTCATCTGTCAAAAAGCCGTTTAATTTATTTGTATAATCTACAGGCCCACCTGTTTTTGTTGCCAGATATGGGACTCCGGCTGCTTTACATTCCAAAGGAGTAATGCCGCACATCTCCCTGCGAGATGTAAATATACCATATTGAGCACATCCGACAAGCCTATTCGGGAAAAAGCCGTCAACATACATTACAAGGCCCTTATATGCACCATCATCCATTGTTTCTATGTCATTTATAAGACGTACAATACTCTTATAATCCTTTGCATTTTCATTCCATTTACCTGCTCCAATAGCAAAACGATATTTCAATTTCTGCTCAAGAGGAATATCTTTTCTTTCCAAATATTTTTTGAAACCATCCAGAGTTATATTAAATCCTTTTTGGTCATCAGGTCTTCCCCAACCCATTACAAGCATATCACCATCCTTCATTGGTTTCAAAAACCCGAGAACTCTTTGATTTTCCATTATCTGCGCTTCATTAAAGAATACTTTATTTAACTCGTCTTGACCCTTTTGATAAGCGTTAAACACTAAGTCAGTAAGCCATTTAGCGTTCTTTTCTCTTGCCGCATTAACTTCTTTTATATTTGTGCCGTCATATTCAAATGTTGTAAAGCCTGCTTTATTTGCTGACAAACCGTTATTTCCGCGACCAAAGTTTGCCTCAGGATCGTTCAATCTCAAATTTGCAGGAGTAGATCCGTTAACAACAGACTTTGTAGGAATACTTGCAAAATCATCCGTCAAAGATTTTGCGGCATCAGGAGTTTCTTGACTTTTCATTTCCTTATCAAAAGTCAAAGAAACAGTACCCAGTGAAATATTATTCGGGTTTTTCTTTACTGCAACAATGCCTGATTTTATAACATTATAGTAGCCAAAAGCATCTTTAAACGGTTTCAATGCCGGATCTAAAATTTTCCATGCTATTTCTCTTTCCCTTGGAGTAAGCGCATCTACATTATTTATTCCAAACTTTTGAGCTTTTTGCAATATCGCAAACTCGGGCATTTTCTTTAACGCTTCCAAATCCGATTCATCAGCAACGATTCTCAAATACTTAAACGGATCATCTGTACGACCTTGGTAATTAAACCCGGGGTTATGCTCTATGATATGCAATTTAACACCATTTAGCACAACATTTCCTTTTGCTGAAAGATTTGCAATATGATTTGCAATGGAATGAGCATGTCTATCGTGAGCAATTATACCGGCAGGCTTAAAGTATTCAAACTCTTTTGTATTCATTTTTTCTTTAGCCAAAGTATCTGCTATCGCACGCATTTCATCAGAAGTTATAATCTCTGTTTCAAAAGGAGAATTACCCCAAGCATCATATGAATAAGGCTTTGCGGTTCTTGCTAACTCTTTTGTAAACATAACATAATTCGGGAAACTCTTTAGTTTTACATAATTAGGGTTTTGAGAAGAAATCTTAAATAACTCATACGGAATTGTTTTAATTTCACCCAAAACCTCATCAGACATTCTGCGAACCTCACCTTTTACAGACGTCGGCTCCAATATTACATATTTTGATTTTGCCTCAGGACCTGAACCGTTGGGCTTGCTTTGTATAACATAACTTATTTCACTGGGTTTATAACCTAAAGTTTTTGCCACCTGTTCTAAAGTCTCACCCGGAGCTGCGCTATAAAACCATTTATCGGGGATTTCATCAGGTAATGCACCTTGTTTAAAAGCACTTTCCGGATGTAAAAGTAATTTATAGCCCCCTTTCGGATTGTTATGAGAACAATACGGCATCACACTGCGAGCGTCTTTTTTTCCATGTTTTACCATGCTGGCAGGCATTTCATCTCCGACACAACCCTCTCCGCCTTGTTTATATTCGGCAATACCCATACCATTATTTTCCGGAGATATTGATAATATCTGATTTACATTCAACCCGCTGCCGGTAAAATTTAATTGTACCATCTTAGATACAGGCCTAACATATGGAATACTCTTTCTAGTCCTGTTACATGACAAACTGTTTACACTATTATCGCCACTAATCAATCCTAAAGAATCTACACGCATAAATTACCCCTTTTCAAAACATATATCCTATATAAAAAATAGAAAAACCCTAAATTAAATTTTGAACCCATAACGCAAAAAATATTAAGAAATATTTACATAAAATTATGCCGGGAAAATTCCCGACATAATCTTACTGTTAAACGGAAGATTCTTCCGGTTCTTTTTCTTTTTTAGATTTTTTAACTTTTTTATCAAAAGATATTTTACCGTCCGTCAGCGAAACTTTAATGGTATCACCATCAGAATATTTTCCTGATAAGATTTCTTCAGCCAGACTGTCTTCCATCTTACGCTGAATCAAGCGTCTTAACGGTCGAGCCCCATAGGCTTCAGAATATCCGTTTTCTGCCAAATGATCTTTAACTTCGTCAGAAACTTCTATACTGATACCTTTTTCAGACAAGCGCTTGAACAAATCTTTCAACATCAAATCAACAATCTGTCTAATTTCTTCTTTACTTAAATGAGAGAATACAATTGTTTCATCAATACGATTAAGAAATTCAGGTCTGAAAGCCTTTTTCATTTCTTCTGTTACAGTATCTTTAAGCTTTTCATACTTAGATTTTGATTCATCTTCCGCAGTTGAGAAACCAAGCTTAGAAGTATTGGTAATCATACTTGCACCAACATTAGAAGTCATGATTATTACAGTATTCTTAAAGCTTACATGTCTTCCTTTAGAATCAGTCAAACGACCATCATCCAAAATTTGCAACATTATATTAAACACATCCGGATGAGCTTTTTCAATTTCATCAAACAACACAACCGAATATGGTTTCTTTCTTACAAGCTCAGACAAGTGCCCGCCATCATCATAGCCGACATACCCCGGAGGAGAACCTATAAGCTTCGCCGTTGAGTGTTTTTCCATAAATTCTGACATATCCACACGAAGCATATTATCTTCCGAGCCGAACATTGCTTCTGCTAAAGCTTTTGCAAGCTCAGTTTTACCAACCCCGGTAGGCCCGCAGAAGATAAAACTTCCGATAGGTCTATTCGGAGCCTTTAAGCCGACTCTTGCGCGCCTAATTGCTTTTGAAATTGCGACAATTGCATCATGCTGCCCAATAACCCTTTGGTGAAGAGTATCTTCCAATTTAAGAAGCCTTTCACTTTCACCTTCCGTCAATTTTGTAACAGGAACGCCTGTCATCATCGCAATAACTTCCGCAACATGTTCAGCCGTAACTGTCGGTTTATTTGCATCATGCTCATCACGCCACTTTGCAGAAACCTCACGAATTTTATCGCGCAAATCAGCCTCTTCATCTCTTAATTGAGAAGCTTCTTCAAACTCTTGGTTTCTTATAGCCTCTTCTTTATCCTTAATCAAAGATTTGAGCTGTTTTTCCAACTCTTTACCTTCAGGGCACATATTAGAAACTTTTAAACGAACCTTTGAACTTGCCTCATCGATAACATCAATCGCTTTGTCAGGCAAAAACCTGTCGTTTATATATTTACTTGATAATTTAACAGCCGCAGTAATTGCTTCATCTGAAATTATTAATCTGTGGTGTTCTTCATATTTTGGCTTCAAACCTTTTATAATTTCGATAGATTCTTCTTCTGTCGGTTCATCAATCATAACCGGCTGAAAACGTCTTTCTAAAGCAGAATCTTTTTCAATGTACTTTCTGTATTCATCAGAGGTTGTCGCACCTATAACTTGAATTTCACCGCGAGATAATGCAGGTTTTAAAATATTGGCAGCATCAATTGCACCTTCTGCAGCACCTGCACCAATCAAAGTATGCATCTCATCAATTACCAAGATAATGTTCCCTGCCTGACGAATTTCGTCCATTATCTTTTTAAGCCTTTCTTCAAATTCCCCACGATACTTAGTACCGGCAACCAAAAGCCCCATATCTAACTGAATAACCTTTTTACCGTCTAAAATATCAGGAACATCCGCATTAACAATCCTTATAGCAAGACCTTCCGCCACCGCAGTTTTACCAACACCGGGTTCTCCTAATAAAACCGGATTATTCTTTGTACGTCTTGCAAGAATCTGTATAACACGTTCAATTTCTTTTTCACGACCGACAACCGGATCCAACCTTAATTCTTGGGCTGCTAAAGTTAAATCTCTTCCAAATTCATCAAG
>CAMOQI010000060.1 GCA_946622835.1 uncultured Candidatus Melainabacteria bacterium | reverse complement strand
AGTATTAACTCCGGCATTTTATGTAATAGTTCAAGAAACAATTGATAAGTATTTTAATAGTAAACGAGAGTGTGAGGATTATGAAATATAAAAAAATAATAACTCTGATATGTATAATTGCGCTATCAACGGGAGCCGTTTTTGCAATTGAGGATAATAAAAATACGCAGCAAAATATTACTTATACAAATGAGGTGCATTCTGTATTTTCATTGGAAGATTGCTTAAATGTTGCAATTGCGAATAATCCGGATATAAGGGCATCGTTTCATAATGAACAGGTATACAAATCAAAAATCGGACAAGCCTGGGCAAATTATTTTCCGACAATAAGTGCCGGTGTACAGCTTTCCAGATCCGGTAATACCTATTCACATACCAAAAATTTCCCATATGGATATAGAAGTATGTATACGACTATGGGCTATGTTCCAACTGTTTCTGCGGATATGCTGCTGTTTGATTTTGGAAAAACCAAAGCAGGCGCGGATATGGCAAAAAATTTGTATCTGGCAAGCAAGGAAGATACTAAAGAAAATATAAACAATATAATTTATAATATAAAGTATGCTTACTTTAATATTTTATTTGCACAAGCTCAAATTCAGGTATATGAAGATACAGTCAAAGATTATCAACTTCAATTAAATCAAGCTTGGAGTTTTTATAAACTCGGTAAAAAAGCAAAATTAGATGTGGTAACTGCGGATTATAATTTAGGTAAAGCTAAGTTAAATCTTGTCAAAGCAAAAAATATTTTAGAAGTAGCTCGGGCGGAATTGTCAAAGATAATGGGTTTGCCGGAATATACAAACTATGAATTGTCTGATGAATTAAATTTAAATACATTTGATATTACCTCCGAAAATGCAATAAAGATGGCTATGGATGCTCGCCCGGAATTAATTTCGGCGCAAAAGAGTGCTAAAGCCGCAAAAATGAATTTGCGTGCGGCCAGAAGAGAATTCACTCCGAATGTGGGGGCTTTTGGCAGCTTTTCATATGGTATAGGGAATGATTATAACCTAAGATCATCACAAATAGGTGTCGGGTTGAATTATAATGCTCTTAATATTTTGCGGACAAAAAAACAGATTGACGAGGCAAAATCCGGATATGAAAAGAGTTTGGCCCAATATGAAAGTATTAAAAATGCGGTATATTTTAATGTTAAGAAGGCTTATTTAGATTTGCAAACGGATAAGGAGTCTATAATTATTGCAAAATTGGCATTGGATCAGGCTAAAGAACAATATAGACAGGTTACCGGAAGATATAAAGCCGGAGTTGGTGATGCAATTGAGTTAAAAGACGGTGAAAACACATATCTCAACGCGAGATTGGATTTTTATAATGCCATCTTAAATTATAACTTATCATTTGCAAATTTAGAAAGAGAAATCGGACTTCCCATAAAATTTTCTGAAGATTTGATAATAAACATCTCCCCATCAGAACTATAAGTCAAATTTATCAAAGCTTTGTTGTGATATTTTTCTGTCTGAGCCAAAATTTTGAAAGAAAAATTTTGTATGCTCTTCATAAGTCCGTTTTTGAAATGGCTCTCGTTTATATTAATGGTTACAGTAAAAATAAATTTGATATAATTATCAAAAAAGGAATACCGGAATGAAAAAGATTATATGTTATGGAGATTCAAATACTTTTGGATTCAACCCAAAAGATGCTTCCCGCTTTGATGAAAATACCCGATGGACATCGGTTTTGCAAAAAATTTTAGGGGAAGAATACGAAATTATAAATGAAGGAATGTGTGACAGAACCGGTTTTGCAGACAACCCAAACGGTTTTTTGTTCTGCGCTTCAAAACATTTTCCAAAGTTTATAAAAATGCCGGAAGCCATAGATTATTTGATACTTTGGATTGGGACAAATGATTTAATGTCCCAATATGATATAAGCTTTGAGACGATTGAAAAAGGCTTAGAAAATTTAATAACATTAGCGCAATCAAAAACCGGGGAAATAATTATCATTCCGCCTGTTATATTAAGTGACAATATTTTAAAAGGTTACTTTGCAGATAGATTTGATAAGACAAGTATTGACAAGTCGACAAAAGTTGGGGAAATATATAAAAAACTTTCGAATATTCACAATTGCAAATTTTTTGATGTAAACGTGTTTGTCAAACCTTCTGAGATTGACGGATTACATTATGATGAAATTTCACATAAAATTATCGCCGAAAAATTGGCTCAATTATTTTTAAATGTTATTTGATTTCTTTTAGTTTCAAGTCTATTTTCCCGTTGTTAATATCTCCGCTCAGTTGGATTCTGTAATAATTTGAATTTTTGTCATCGGCACGGATTTTAGGGATTTGTGACAGTTCATACTTATATAATTCTTTGGTTTTTTCCGGTCTGAATACTACTTTCAAAATTAAGCGAAGCGGAATACCGAATATCCTAATTCCTTTTGGAGCTTCTTTGCTATAGTGCCAAAACAATTGCAAATCCGCATACTGTTTTTCCATTTCGTAGCTGCCCTCTAATAATACCGCGGACAATTCATGCCAAGTTGTCAGTTTTATATTTTTTATTTCCGTATTATGAACGTCAAATGAACCTTTTATATCGTCTTTCATAAGATCTTTTTGTGTTAAATCAATGTTTGTTATTTGTGATAATTTGTATTTTGAATTTTTTATCATAAATTCTTTATCACCGAGTTTTGGTAAAAATCCTTCTTTTACCTCAAACGCGCAATGAGCATCTAAAAGCCTAAACATATCTTTACCGTCAAGATCAACTTTGGCATTAGCAATACCTTCTATTTGATTTTTAAGGTTGAGTGTCATATCTGCGACTTTATTTGAATTTATATTTTTTGCTTCAAATGTCATTTGAGAAGTATTCTTAGCAAAATTATAAATCCCTTTTGCGGATATTATTCCGTCTGCAAAATTCAAATCATTCATCTTAAAATTAAATATGTGATTTTTAAGACTGCCTATGAGTTTTACATTATTCAGGATAAAAGCTCCTCTTCGAATCTCGTTTATTGCAATTTCCCAATTATTAATATTAATATCACTTTGGCGGACTTTTTTGGTAATGTCTTCAGGGTTTATTGCTTTACGGGGTTTATTTACATCATGAGTTGTTTCAAATATAAGCTTGTCTAAAAACAGTTTCATATCATAGATTAATGTTTCTCCCAAGATATTATTTTTTAAATTTAACTCCGCTAAATATCTTTCGCCTTTAAACAAGCCGTTTGAAGTTACGTTAAACACTCCGTTTTTTGATGCGACATGTGCTTTTTCAATGTGGAAGGCTTTGTGTTTTGCATTTACTATATCAAAAGTTCCAAGCACTTGATTATTCTTAAAATCATACTTTAAATTACCCTTAAATTCACCACCGTTTACTTTTTCTCCGAATGAGCCCAAGACATGAATAGGAGCATATCCGTTTGTATGACAGGTTACATATTGAGGAATGAATTTATCAGGGTTAGTTTTATCTACATTTCTTAAAAATAAACCATCTCCGGAAATGACAATATTTTCTTTTTCTGAATCCAAATAAAAATATTTATATTCTCTTAAAGACAGGTCATTATTGTTTTTAAAAGTGTTGCCATATATCTTTCTTTGAAAATCTCTTAATCCTAAATAGAAAGAATTGTAAATCAAATCACTGTTTGGGGGGATATCAATGTAGTAGTAGACATCAGGTTTTCGGTCTTTTATTTTATAAACCAAGCGTGTATTAACAGAATTTAAAACCGTAAGATTCGGAACGTAATCAAATTTTTTAGTAAGAGTTGTTTTCATTGTTCCTATAGCTTCTCTTTGAGGGGTTAATAAATCTGTCATATTAAGAGTATGTATAACTTTTTCTTTTCCTAATATACCTTGTGCAACCGAATCAATTTTTTGCCCTCTGAAATTGAAAACAGCCTCTTTAAAAAACACGGGAATATCAAACCAAACCGCATTTGCCCCAAGATTATTTGCAATACATGTTCCCCAAATCCCCTCTTTATTAAATTTTAAATTTACATTGACCGTTCCTTTATAATTTTTGAAATTTTCAATAAATTTTTTAGTCGGATCTTGCGATTTTTGAAAGTGTAATAATATGGGCATAATTTCAGAAACCGGAAGCTTTTCTCCTTTTAATGTAAAATTAAAAGTCTTATTGTTATCTATTAAATATTCGTTTATATATAATTGTGAATTTCCTAATTTTATTTCAAATTGGTTAGCATTAAGATTGTTTTCTATAATTTGTAAAAATCCGGAATAACCTAATTTTAGTGTTTCTTTTAAAAGCGGAGATTGTATGTCGGCTTTTAATCGGATAATACCTTCTCGCGCATCAATGTCATTTGCTGATATATTTGCTTTATCTGATTTAAAAATGATTTTCTTAATGTGAATTTCAGGACATTTACTAAGTTCAAATTTATTTTTACTCTTTTTTTGCGGCTTGTTTTTAAGTTGTTTTAATACGTTTTGGTCAAGATATATTTCATTTGCCTGGATTGATGTCATTCGATTTTCTAATAATTTATAATCCAAAGAAAAGTTTTTAATATCAAAAACCAAAAGATTATTATATTTTGAATTTGCACCTACAACATTTAATACAAAATTTAATCGGGGTGATATTTTTAAGTCTAATCCTTCAATACTTGTTTCCAAGCCTGTTTTGTATAAAATCAATGATTCCAATTTGTTTATGATTACATTATTGTTTATTACTTTCGGTAACAAAAATACAACGCCCAGATAAAGAGCACATAATGATGATAACAAAATTAAAAATATTATTTTAAAAATCTTTTTCATGTTAATATATTATTACACAAATAGAATTATAAAAAGATTTATTAATTTTTTTTGTTGTTATAATGTAAATGGATAGATAGGAGAATTTATATGGAAAATATGATGAAAAAGATTACTAATTCTCAAAATATGATATTTATATTGGGGATAATTATTTACATTGTATGCTTGTTTACAATAACGGACATTGCATTGTTGATGTTTGCCACCTATGTTGTAGCATGTGCTCTAAACCCGCTGGTTGATAAATTAGAAAAAAAATGCGGCAGAAATACTGCGGCACTTATTGTATTTGGAGGATTTATCGGGGGTCTTTTATTGATGTTTTTGCCGATTATATTTATAGGCGGTCAAGAACTTGCGCATCTTGCTGCTCAGTATCCTCAATATGTTGATAAAATAAAAGATTTTGTTATGAACTCACCTGTTGTTCAGGAGTTTGCAAATTCAGGCGGTCTGATTGCTTCGCTGACGAGTATTTCTAAAGGCGGATTATACTTATTCGTAGCATTAATTTTCACATACTTTTTAATTGTGGACAGGGATAAAATTTTGACTGCTATGTTAAGATTTTTTCCAAGCAATTCAAGAGCCAGAGTGAAGGAAATATATCTTATTTCAGAGGAAAAACTAAGTCGCTTTGTTTCAGGTCAATTTATTGCCTCAGCGAGTGTAGGCTTGATTGTGTGTGTCGGCCTTATGTTATTGAAAGTTGATTCTGCAGTTATATTAGGATGTATATCTGCCGTTTTGGATATTGTTCCGATTGTTGGTCCGGCAATAGCTTTGGTTGTTTGTTTAGCTGTAACATATAAATTAGGTTGGACTGTGGTTATATTAACAGCACTAATTTTTGTATTTGCACAATTTGCGGAAAATAATTTCGTAAAACCATATGTATTCGGTAAATTTATGGATCTTCACCCAATAGTTATTTACATATTTTTATTTGTGTGTGCAAAATACTTTGGTGTAGTCGGTGCAATTTTTGCTCCGGCAATAGCGGCAGATGTCTGTGTTTTGATTGAAGAATTATATTTAAAAAGCATGGATGAATAGCTTGGATAATAAAGAAGGAAGGTAATGGAATGAAAAGATTATTTAAATTATTAATTTTAGTGTTGCTGATTACGTTGACAAGCTCTGATGCCATTTCAGCAGAAATCATGAAGAATTTTTATGGTTATCAGGTAAAAAATGTTAATATCAGAGAACTTACCGCACAAATAGATGATGCTATTAATTCATATAGAGGTAGTGATAAGTTTAAACCGCTGGAGAATGTTAATAATACATATATATATTCCGATACAAATTGCAGTTATTTTGTAAAATTGTATCCTGCTAATGAAGATACCAATATTTATGTTGTTTCAAATGAAAAATATGATGTCGAAAGAAATGAATTGACTGATTTGTTAGCAAAAAACGGCTATAGATATGCTAAATTGGAAGATGAAAGATCATTAAAAGAATATAAATTTGATTTTTATAC
>CAMOQI010000059.1 GCA_946622835.1 uncultured Candidatus Melainabacteria bacterium | reverse complement strand
TAACCCTCCTAATACCGTCAAGACTGCGGCAAATAAACTAAGATTTTTTTTCATGATATTCTCTCCTTGTCTTTCGTTATAATGTTATCACAAAATAAAAAATATATTAATACTCATCCGTTTGATTTATTTTTTTCTTAACATCTTTACATGATTTTAGTAATTTTGTATAATGTCATGGTGAATATAGAGGATATAATTAACATTTTTGTTAAAATTGTAACAAAAATATGAAAAAAGGTTTCTATTTGACAATAATCGTAACATAATATAAATGTAAGATATCCAAAGATATATGCAACTAGATATACAACAAAATATATAGAAGGTGAAAACAGATGAAGAAGATTAAAACGAATAATCGTTTGTTTCAGACGGCATTAGGGGCGTGTGCTATATGCGCGTTATCGGTTGGGTTAAGCTCACCTGCGTTGGCTGTTGGTGAGAATATGATTAATAATTCAGCCGGCGGCAGCTATTTTGGTCCCGGATACACCCATGGTAACGTTCCCGCGTTTCAGGAAGCTGTCAGGGTTCGTAACGAAGTTGGTGCTTCTGCAACTCACGATAATGATGTTATGCGCTACGATGTAAATCGTCGCAGAGCAGAAGGTGATTATTATCAATATGACCAAAAACGCTACGGTACAGGCGGAACCGCGGTTACTAATTATGCGGATCCAAAAACTGCTATTCCTGATGCAATGAAAGCGACAATTGATGAAATTGGTTCAAAGGGTGTTTATGTCAACTCAATTGAGGTTTCTCCCTCTGAAATTTTATCAAGAGATGAAATTAATAATGTTATCGGGCAATATGTGGGTAAAAACGTTTTTATGTCCGATATTCAGGCTGCAATTAACGGTTTAAATAGATTGTATGCCGAAAAAGGCTACGTAACTGCAAGAGCATATTTACCCGAGCAAACTGTTTCAAACGGTAATATAAAAATTGAACTTATTGAAAGCCGTATCGGTAATGTTTCGGTTGTAAATAACAGATATACTACTGATAATTATATTTTGAAAAGAATTCCCGAAAAATCAGGACAACTTTTCGATATTGTAAATCTTGAAAAAGACGTATTGGACTTCAACAGATATCATGACGGGGTTAACCTTTCTGCTAACTTGAAAGCAGGTCAACAACCCGGAACTACGGATATTGAGTTAGTGGCAGAAGAAACATTCCCGTTCCACATTATAGGTATGATGGACAACGCCGGTCGTAGAAGTACCGGACCGTTAAGAGGAGGTCCTGCTTTGGTTGCAGACAGTTTGTTCCACCACAGAGACCAAATGTCAATGGGGGCATACTTCTCCAGAGGTGCAACAAGTCCGTTCTTTGATTATAGCATTCCGATTAACAAAAAAGACGGTAGAATTGGCTTTTCATTCTCTTCAACTTTTGCCAAAGTTGTACATGGTGAATATAATTGGATGGGTCTGAAAAGTAATTCATATATTTACAGTTTGTACTATGATCAACCGCTTATCAGAAAACAAGGTTTTGAGTTAAAATCTTTAGCGGCATTAAACTATAAACGTTCAAGAACATGGTCTAACATGGGTAATTTGTTATCTGAAGCATACGGTCGTCACATTGATGACCCGATTAAAGATACTGATCAGGTTACAAGTGTAGATTTAGGCTTGAATATGAGAAAAGATACCAAATACGGTATTTGGTATGCAAACCAAATGGCGTCTATGGCGTTCCCGATATTTGACAGCGAATCAAGCTACTTCAAGTTGTCAGGTGGATTCTTGAGATTGCATGACTTTTCTCACGGTATAATCGGTCAATTGAGAGGTAGTTATCAAGTTATTCCTAACAGTAAGCACATTCCATATCTTGACCAGTTCCAAGTTGGTGGTTTGGCAACGGTTAGAGGGTATTCTGAAGGCGTTATGCTCGGTAAGAGCGGTTACTTCTTCAGTGGTGAATTGATGTTCCCATTATTACCAAGAACTTGGACTACTAAAAATGGCGAAACTCGCAGATTTATAGGTCATTATTTGAAAGGTGCTGTGTTTGCCGATACATCAGGTGTATTCCCTTATGTTAGGGAAGATGTGTATGGTGGAAGTTACTTCCTGGCATCTGTCGGTATGGGTGTAAGGGTTCAATTGCCTGGTGATTTGAGTGCTCGTTTATATTGGGGTTATCCTTTGATTAACAACGCATACGAAAATCACAGACACATGGGTAGATTCCACTTTGAATTGACTCTTGAGCCTGATTTGGATGCTCTGTTAGCAAAACGTAAACAACCGGAACCGGTTGTTGCACCTCCGGCACCGCCTAAACCGCAAGAATTGCCGCCGGTTGCACCTCCTGAAAATAATTATGACGATATCAGACACTATGACTACTTGTTAGATGGTTCTGCAACTGCGTTATAAGCTATAACAAAACATATAAAAACGACTCGGGTTTCTCGAGTCGTTTTTTTGATTTATAATTTATAAAAAGAAGGTTTTATGGATTATAGAAATATTTTTATAACGGCAACCGGGACGGATGTTGGAAAAACGTATATATCAGCTTTGCTTGTTAAGTATTTTAGGCAAAAAGGTATTAATTGCGGGTATTATAAACCGGCGCTAAGTGGTGCGATAAGTCAGCCTGACGGAAATTTGCTTGCCGGAGATTGCGAATTCGTTATAAAAAATTCTAATATTGATATTGAACCTAAAAAGTGTGTAAGTTATTGTTTTGAAGAGCCTGTATCTCCTCACCTTGCGGCTTCACGTATTGGGGTCGAGATTAAGATGGAAAAAATTGAACATGATTTCAAAAAACTTTGTTCTGAATTTGACATGCTTGTGGTTGAGGGTGCAGGCGGTATTGTTTGTCCTTTTTTTCTGGGTGAAAATAAGATTCTATTATCAGATGTTATTAAATCTTTGAATCTGGATACTGTTTTAGTCGCGGATGCCGGTTTGGGTACTATAAATTCCGTTGTTTTGACTTTTGAATATGCAAAGGCTCGCGGAATAAATATTATTGGGGTTATATACAATAATTATGAGGCTAATAATTTTATGCATGATGATAATATAGTGCAAATTGAAGCTTTGACAGGTTTAAAGCCATTGGCCAAGGTTAAATACGGGGATAGTGAAATTGATATAAACGAGGATTTGTTATGAATTGGCAGGAAGAAGATTTAAAATATATTTGGCATCCGTGTTCTCAAATGAAGGATTATGAGGAATTACCCCCGATTGTTATTGAGCGTGCAAGCGGTATAAATCTTTATGATGTGGATGGTAATTGTTATAAGGATGTTATCTCTTCTTGGTGGTGTAATCTTTTGGGACATTGTAATCCCAGGATAAATAGTGCTGTTAAAAATCAAATTGATAAGTTAGAACATGTTATTTTTGCGAATTTTACCCATAAAACCGCAATAACTCTTTGCCAAAAGCTTATTGAGGTTTTACCTGAAGGATTGTGTAAGTTTAATTTTGCTGATAACGGTTCTGCGTCTGTTGAGATGGCTATGAAAATGAGTTTTCAATATCATCAGCAGACGGGTAATGTGCAAAAGAAACGTTTTATGGCGTTATCTGACGCTTATCATGGCGAAACTATAGGCGCATTATCTGTTGGCGCATGTGATTTGTATTCTGAAATTTATAAGCCAATATTGATGGATGTTATTAGAGTTCAGGGACCGGATTGTTTTAGGTGTCCTTATGGGTTAACTCGAGATAATTGTTCTTGTGAATGTTTTGAAAAAGCCGAAAAAACATTTGAACAATACGGTAATGAAACCTGCGCAATGCTTGTAGAACCTTTGTTACAGGGCTCTGCGGGAATGAAAGTGTATCCGTCTTTGTATTTGAAAAAATTGCGTGGGCTTTGTGATAAATATGATGTTCATTTGATAGCTGATGAAATTGCAACCGGATACGGGCGAACCGGAAAAATGTTTGCATTTGAACATGCGGGTGTTTCACCTGATATAATGTGTCTTTCAAAGGGCTTGACCGGCGGATATATGCCTATGTCTATATGTGTTACGACTCAAAAAATATATGATGCTTTTTATGATGATTATATAAAAGGTAAAGCGTTTTTACATTCTCACACGTATGCGGGTAATCCTTTGGCATGTTCTGCGGCAATTGAGGTTTTGAATATTTTGAAAGATGAGCAAATTATTCCAAAGGCAGTTGAAAAATCTAAATACTTTAACAACATTATTAATGATAAATTTTTACCTTTGAAAAATGTAGGAGAAGTCCGTCATATAGGTTTAATAAATGCGATTGAAATCGTAAAAGATAAAGGAACGAAACAACCCTTTGACTCTCGTTTGCGATTAGGGTATCAGATTTATAAGAAAGCTCTTAAACGAGGGGTTTTATTGCGACCTTTAGGTGATGTTATATATTTTAATCCCCCGCTTGTTATCCAAAAAGAGGATATGGATTTTGTAACTGATGTTGCAAAAGAATGTATGACCGAGGTTTTAAATTCGTTATAAATTAATAATATAGAAGCCCCCGATATGTTCAGGGGCTTCTATAATGTTTTCCCAAGTCTTTCGCTATTCCTTTTCCTTACCGCTTATTGTGCTGCTATTTATCCAAGCAGCGATTCCAACAGATTTGCATTTTTAATTGCACCTGTTGATTCTTTAACTTTTTGCCTGTAGATGTAGGTTCTCAACGCTTCTCTAATCAATTCACTTCTTGAACGATTTTCTCCGTCTGCAACCTGATCAATTTTGTTTAAAAAATCTTCCGGCATTGAAATTAAAACTCTGGCCATATATTCTCCTTTTTTTATATATAATCCTATCGCTTATATATATAAAGGTTTTATTTTTAAAAAAAGTGCTATTTTGTATCTAAAAAATATATACTATTTTTTAAAACCATTGATTTAATTGAGTTTTAGACATTATATTTTTATTAATATTTCTTAATAATATGTAAAAATTCTATTCAAATAAAATTGCAAAGCATGCTAAAAGCATGTAATAAGTTGTGATGTTTCTTGAGTATAAAAATCTAAAAAAGAATGGGGCGCTGCCGCTTGATATCTTTTGCTGCCATTGTTCCATGGGCAGATGCCATAAATGAATTTGCGGAATTGTATTTGGGTATTTGTTGTATTGATTAACAGAGTGTATTAAATCAATTGCAAGCGGCATGGTAAAATAGGTCAAAAACCACAAGTAATTTGAAGTTTTTATTGCTAAAAGTCCCACAATTATATATCCGCTCAGGTATAAAAAAGCAAGACCTTTAAGTGCATTTTCTTTAGTTTTAAGTCTTGTACACAGAGTCATTTTCCCCGACTTTATGTCGGCATCATAGTCCATAAGCATATGGGTATACAGTATTGTATTTACAAATATTGCGCTGGCAAGTGAAATTATGAAAATCTCCGCAGGCAAGCTTTTTAACATTACTTGGCTGATTCCGCCATACATTAAAGGGCCGTACGCAAGGATTACTGCAAAATCACCGAGCCCGCGCGATGAAAGTTTTGAATAAAATAGGGCTATCGGTGCTGCTGCAATCATAAATAACAAAACTTTCCAACCGCTTAAAAAAGTAAGAAAAATTCCAATTATCCCTGCCGAAATCAGCATAAATAATATTACATTTCTTAGCTCTTTTAATGTGGCTTGTCCGTTTCTTAAATAAGCGCATTTTATAGTTTTTTCGCTGTTGGTAAAATTTTTAAGTCTTTTATAATCGAAGTAATCATCAGATAGGTTTGTGGCAAGGTGAACAAGTGCAATTCCAAAATATGCAATCCCACCGGCAGATGGGTTTCCGCCGTGTTTTATTCCGTAAATAAATGCTACAAGCCAACAAAGTAGTGTTATTGGTGCCGAATACGGGCGTGCATTTCCTATCCAAAATTTTATGTAATTAATTATATTTATCATTTTTAAAAAATATTTTCAATTGCTTTTACGGATTCATAACTTGCTCCGCATTCTAACAACTCTTCAGCACTGAGTCCGAACATTGTAATTAAATTTTTTGCATCATTGAGAAAATTTCCGTCAAGGTATTTTACAGCTTCTGCGACTGCACTTTCTCTTGTGAGTGTATTTAATTTGTTTTGAATCCCTTTCCTAAGGATTCTTGTTTTAGATTTTCCCATTGTTTAATCTTTCAATGCCTAAAAGTGCAGCTCCAATCATTCCGGAATAGTTGCCCGCTTGAGCTTTTTTTATTTTTACCGGAGTGGTAACAATTTGTTCATTAACTGAGGTTTCTATTTTTTCTGTGTTTGTAAATTCAGCCATTGAACCTGACAGAATAATGCAATCCGGATCAAATATATTTGCAAGTCCGACAAGTCCGTCTGTTATATCTTGCTGCCATTTGTCCATAACGTTAATCATATTTGGG
>CAMOQI010000058.1 GCA_946622835.1 uncultured Candidatus Melainabacteria bacterium | reverse complement strand
TTTGCAAATGCAAAAGAAATATATGAACGAATAATTAAACAGGGGACGGTGAACTATCAAACGCATTATGAGTTGGCGTTACTTTGTGTGAAGACATCTGATATGGACCGTGCAGAGCAGATATTAAAAAAAGTTTGCGGGCTTAAGCCTGATTTTGCACCGGCGCACAAAGATTTAGGAGTTATTTATTTGAATAAGCGTTTGTTTGACTATGCAAAAGATGAATTTGAAAAGGCATATTCCCTTGATCCGAATGATTATTCAATTGTTGTCGAGTATGCAAACTACCTTCATTCTACATCTGATTTTGAAAAAGCTGATGAAATGTATGCAAGGGCGATAGATTTAGAGCCAAATAATCTTAATGCACTCGCGTTTTCTGCGCTCAATAAAACGCATCTTAAACAAATTGATTTAGCGAAAAAACAAATAGATAAAGTGTTGAAACATTCCGCAGATTCCGCATTTTTGCTATATATTGCGGGCAGAATATATTATTTGGCAAAAGAATATGATATGGCTAAATTTTATCTTGTAAAAGCTTATGAAATTGAACAAATTCCTGATGTGCAGAATCTTTTGGGTTTATGTTACTTTGAATTGGAAAATTATGAGCAGGCAAGAGTTGTGTTTGAAAATATGCTCAAAAAAACGCCCCTGAATATAAATATACTCTTGAATCTGGCTAAATGCCATAAAAAACTTGGAAATAATGAAAAAGCACTTGAGTATGCGCAAAAAGTTACGGATACATTCTCTGAATGTGAAGAAGCTCAAGAAATAATTAGAGAATTGTCATAAATGTTTGCGTGGAGTCTGTTTGCAGGCTTTGCAATAGTTTTTTAATTTTCGTAAATCATTTAAATGTAAATTTTTTCAGAAATTTAAAAACGTTGATTAGCTTGAATTTTCTCTTATTTTAAAAAAATAATTGTAAAAACTTTGGCATGGGTCGGATTTTTTGCTTGGAATGAATTTAGTTTGTTTTAATATATATTTAAGGAGAATGATTTTAGGATAGTTTATTTTCTTACATTGTTTATCGATGATTCGGTTGCGGTGTAGGAATTTTTTTTTTGCAAAATATTAAATTGTAATCTGGTATGTTTTTTAGTATAATTTGGGTATGATGACCTTGCGCAAATATTTAAAACAATCAGCAACTTATAAGATTTTTACTCAATTTGGGATTATGTTTCACGATTTTGTGGATACTTTGGGTAAGATTACAATGATGGGCTTGCGTGTAATCAAAGGTATATTGAGCGGGCAAATCAGACCCAGAGAACTGATTATTCAGTGTGAAAGATTTGGAATAAGTTCTTTGCCGATTACTTTATCAATTGTTGGCATGACATCAATTATTGTTGCATCTCAAGTTGCACATGAGATGGTTAAACAGGGGGGCGGAAATTTTATAGGACTTTTGATGACAATGCTTATTGTTAGGGAAGTTGGAGCAATAATGTCAGGGTTTGCGCTCACCTCAATGATTGGCTCCTCATTAGCATCTGAGCTTGCTACAATGCGTGTAACAGAACAAATTGATGCAATTGATGTATTGGGAGTGGATTCTGTTAGTTATTTATTTGTTCCAAGGGTGTTATCAGGTTTTATTATGATGCCTTTGGTGGTTATTATAGCTTCATTTGTGGGCGTTATAGTCGGAGCTGTTACGTCTGATTTATTTGCAGGGCTTTCATATCGGGCGTATTTTGATTCTGCGCTTTTAGGCTTGTATATGAAAGATCTAGGTGTATGCCTGTTAAAATCAGCAACTTTTGGGGCTGCAATAGCATTGATTAGCTGTTCTTGCGGTTATTATGCATCAGGCGGGGCTAAGGGTGTAGGGCTTGCTACAAATAAAGCTGTTGTTTGGTCGTTTATTTCAATTGTTATATTAGATATGGTATTTGCAATTATATTTTTCTTTTAGATAAAATATAAGGTATAATAAAGTTTTAAAGGTAGATTATGAGTATAGAAGTTAAAAATTTAGTAAAAGCATTTGATGATAAAAAAGTTATAGATGATATTTCTTTTAAGGTTGATGATGGCGAAATTCTCGCAATTGTCGGTTTTTCGGGTTCGGGAAAAAGTACTGTTTTAAAACTTATTTGCGGTCTTATACCATATGATAGCGGTGAAATTATAACCTCAGAGGGTGATATTGCAATGGTTTTTCAATATAGTGCTTTGTTTGACTCTTTGGATGTTGAGGATAATATTTCGTTTGCGCTTCATGAAAGAAAAGAGCTGCGCAAAAAATATACTGAAGATGAAATAAGAAAGATAGTATCAGAAAAATTACAATTGGTTGGGTTAAAGGGGATTGAGTCGAAATTTCCATCAGAATTGTCAGGCGGTATGCAAAAGCGTGTAAGTTTTGCCCGTGCAATTGTTACTAATCCGAATACTATTTTGTATGATGAACCGACTGCAGGCTTGGATCCGATGTCATCAACTTTGATTGAGGATTATATAGTAAGTTTGAAGCATGAAATCAATGCTGCATCAATTGTTGTAACACACCAAATGTCGACAATTACAAGAACTGCTGATCGTGTTATAATGTTATACGATGGGAAAATCGTTTTTGAGGGTACACCGCAAGAACTTTTAAAACAAGAAACCCCATATACAAAGCAATTTGTTATGGCATCTTTAGACGGCCCTATGCAAATGCAAGCCTAGTTTTATTATAAATAGTAAGGAAAAAAATAAGATGGAAAATTTATTTAATGAATATGCTATGGAATTAGATACATATATAATGGTTAAGTTGAAGGAAAAGACCGCAAAATTATCTGAGAGTTTAACAAAAAAGAATAGAGCCCCTATATCTCTTTCAATGGGTGCACCGACGGCAAATCCCCCTGCTGTACTTATTGAAAAATTAAAAGAGTTTTTAACGGAATCAAATATTCATACTTATTCTGTAACAAGGGGAGAGCCATATTTTAGGCAGGCAATTGCTCAAAGAATGAAGGAGCGTTTCGGTGTTAGCGTAGATGCGGATAAGGAAGTTTTTTCATTGCTGGGTTCAAAAGACGGGCTTGCTAATTTGATAAGATTTTTGATTAATCCAAAATCTGATGAATCCGAGAAAGAAATTATAATGATTCCGGATCCGGGGTATGCTTCTTATGGTGAGATGGTTAAGTGTTCCGGAGGGAAATCTTATCCTGTTCCGCTGACTAAAGAAAATAATTATCAACCGAATATGGATGAAGTTTATGAGTCGATGATTCAGGAGGGTTTTGATGTTTCAAAGATTAAAGCTCTTATAATAAATTACCCGAATAATCCATTGGGTGTTTGTGCAACAAGAGAATACGTACAAAGTGTTGTTGATTTTTGTAAAAAGCATAATATACTTTTAATTTCGGATGCTGCGTATTGTGATTTGTATTTTTCACAAGAAGATAAACCTTTCAGTGTTTTGGAATTAAAAGGGGCGAAAGATGTTGCAATTGAGATGTTTTCATTTTCAAAACCATACGCCATAACAGGTTGGCGCTTGGGATGGGTTTGCGGAAATTCGGATGTGATTTCACGTTTCGCAAAAGCCAAATCAACTATAGATAACGGTATATTTAAGGCACTTCAAAAGGCGTGTGCATATATTATAAATTCATCAGAGGGTGAAGAGTATATAGCATCGTCAAATGCAGGGTATAGACGCAAACAGTCTATTATGGTAAAAGGCTTGAGAGAATTAGGCTGGGATATTTCTGATGAAAGTATTCCGCATACTACATTTTATTTGTGGCTGCCTATTCCGCAGAAATATGATTCTGCGTTTGAATTCTGTGAAGATATGCTTGAAAAATCAGGAATTGTAGTTGTTCCGGGGGATGCTTTCGGAAAATACGGAAAAGGGTATTTTAGAATATCATATGTATGCTCTGATGAAAAGTTGCAAGAGGTTATTGATAGAATGAAAGCAGACGGATTCAGATATTAAATTATCTGTCATTATGGTGCTTTAGTCGAAGAATTTCATATTTATAATAATTTCGTTAAAAAAAAGATGCGCGGTGGGCGCATCTTTTTTGTGAATTAAACCTCAATAAATAATCTCCTGCCGACGATATTTTGTTTCCCATTGTAGTAGCCGGCGAAATATCCCCCCTTGACAGGTTTATTTTGTGCATAGAATTGATTGTAACGGTTGCCGTTGTAGTTCACAAACGGATTATTGTTGTACGGATTTGTGTTTACGCTGTGAGTGACAACGGGCGATGTTACATTTACCCCTCCCGGTTGAAATACATTCGATAAGAAATTAACTAAACCTGCCATATTACCTCTTCATACCTTTCTACTTGGTATTATTTTAATAACGATTATAGATTTGTCATAATTATAACATATTTTTCTTAAATTTCTTTATATAACTTAACAAAAATCATCTGTTTTGTGTAGTATAATTTATTTTATGAATAATGTTTTAATCGTGGGAAGCGGGGCGGCAGCTTACGCTTTGGCAAAAAAAATATATAACCAGAATGAGTCTTGTAAGATTTATATAGCTTCAAATTCGCTTGTGAAATCAGATAAATATGAATGTATTGATATAAGGGCGCAGGATTTAACGGGGCTGTTAAAATTTGCGATAGATAATGATATTGATATAACAATTCCTGTTTCGCAGGATGCTATTTGTGCGGATATAGTTTCATTTTTTCAGGCGAACGGTCAAAATATATTCGGACCTGCAAAACAGGCGGCAAATATTGCGATAAATAAGGCTGCCGGTAAAAAATTTCTTTATAAAATTCATGCACAAACGTCAAAGTTTGGAGTTTTTGATAAAATTCAGCAGGCGCAAGAGTGGCTTGGGAGTGCAAATTTCCCTGTGACTATCAGAAGTTGTATAGAAAATAAACAGGCAGACAGATTGGTTTGCCCGACAAAATCGCTTGCAAATGAATTTTTAGACGGATTATTCTCAAAAGGTGAAACGGGAGTTTTGGCAGAAGAATTTACTTTTGGTCATAACTTTACTGTTTATTATATTGCGGATGGTTATAGCGCATTGCCTTTATGTTCTGTCGGGAATTATAAATTTGAAAAAGATGGGGATGGCGGATATTTAACAAACGGGGTGGGATGTTTTTGCCCTGATTATAAGATAACCGATGTTATTCAGACAAGAGTTTCAAATATTGTTAAAAACGTGTTGGCTTTGATTGAGAAAAACGGGGACCCGTATGTCGGAATTTTGGGGATTGATTGTACTGTGACCGGAGAGGATAAATTTTTTATAAATGAGTTCAGGTCGTTTTTACAAGATTATGATGCGGCTGCAGTTTTGAACCTTATTGACCAAGATATATTGAGGTTTTTCCATGCTTGCATTGAAGGATATTTTTCCGATGATTATCATCAAATTGAAATTTCTCATAATTCGTGTGTGTCAGCTCTTGTAAAATCCCGTAAACCTTGTGAATTAATCAATGGACTTGATTTAGTTGAAAATATTGATGATATTGATTTTATAAGTGTAAAACAAGCGGAGGATGGCGGTATTTATACGTTATCGGATGAATGTTTTGTGATAACTCGCTGTGCTTCTACTCTGTCAAGGGCAAGGCAGTATCTGTATGAAGATTTATCCGTTATAAGTTTTGAGGGAATGAAATACAGAAAAGATATCTGCAAATGTGATTAATTTAACTATGTTTGCGTGATTCGGCAGTATTTTTATCCAAAAATCTGAAAATTATCGGGTAAATTAATGTTATGAAAAGTCCGACAACAAATAATGTCGGGAAAATATATCTTAACGGGATATCGCTCATAAATGCTTTTTCTACTGCGAATTTCAACAATATTATGACAAAGATTACCCCGATAAGTCCTATTATAACGCGATTTTTAAGAGTTGTTTTTTGAGGAGAAAACGGGAAAAATCTTCTGCATAAAAAGCTTCCGTTAAGGATTCCAAGAATGTAACCGTATATTGCCGTAGTTGAATGGATGGCATGTTTAGGGTTTACCAGCATTTCGCCGGAGACGTAATCTATTCTATAGTTATTAAAGTATCGAATATATACTACAATAAAAATTATTGCAATATTTGCCCAAAGAGCTAACCAAAGGTATCTGTTTGGATTTTTTTCTGCCCAGTTAATGATTTTGTTTATAATAAATACTAAGCTAAAGCCTATCGTAAGTCCGACAATTACATCTTGAGGCGTGTGAACCCCAAGCCACAATCTTGAGAATCCGACTAATAATACGGTACAAACCAAAAGCAGGCAAAATATTATCTTATGCCTTAAAACATATGCCAGACCGCCTAAAACAGCAGAGCTCATGGAAGAATGTCCGCTTGGAAAAGAGTATCCTTTTGCAAACGGAACCGCAAGTTCTGACGGGTGAATTTTATCGCTCAGAACCCAAGGTCTGTATACACAGGCAATCATTTTGAAAAAATGGGTAAGCATCGAGTTT
>CAMOQI010000057.1 GCA_946622835.1 uncultured Candidatus Melainabacteria bacterium | reverse complement strand
CACGCAATAAGTGTTCCCGCAAATATAAAAGAAATAAATATTGCGATAAATATATCATAAATTTCTTTATAATAAAGAAGATTGATAACATAGACAGCAATTAAGCAAATCAACGTATTAAAAACAACAAATTTTTGAAAATGGGGTTGTTTTTCAAATTTTTTAGCGGGATTTGAATAAAAAATATACAAAGAGGACACTGAAATTCTAAAAGCTGAAACAATCGCAAACAGTACAAATGCGCAAGCCCCAAAGAACCAAAAATTTGTAACAAGGTTTATTTCACTATCGGAAATTTCAGGAGAAAGCCCCAGCATATAATTAGACAGCCCAAACGCACATGCCGCTGACAATATAAGTATTGCGACATTTAACAGTAGTGAAATAACATTGAATGTTTTAATATTATTTTTCAGTGCAAGTATTTTGTATCCGATTTCTTTAATAATAGTGACGCGTTGTTTTTCAATTTCCCCAAATAATAAGTCAGAACGAAGCTTATCAACTTGCATTTTTACCTGCCGATTGCACTTAAGAAATTTCTAAAAGATTTATTGGAAGTAACATCATTTCCGATAATCAAGTGAGATTCACCCAAGACCGGAGATAATTTTTCTTTAACTACATCAAGTTTTTCAGGGGAAGCAAACAAAAACATCATAGTCAGATTATCGACTTTATTTTGAACATCTGTAACATCACTGGGCAGAGTATCCCAGTTAATTTGCTTATCGACAGCACCTTCGTTTTCCAAATCTCCAATAACGACGACCGCAGGGATATAACCATCTTGATGCATATTCAATACGTGATTAAAAGCTTTTTTAAGGGCGAGTCCGTATGCAGTACCGTATTCTTTGGCATCAAACTGAGTAAACTTTTCCATGGATTTACGAACTTCGGCACTGGATTGCGGTGAACCTTCGTAAATAAGATATGATTCTTGAGAGACTCTAAGAATTTTAATATGATCTTCAGGATCAAGCATAGAGCATAATTGCCTAATCAGAGCTTTTTGAGCAGGAAGATCTTTTTGATTAGAAGCGGAAGCATCTACGATAAAGATAACTGCAGCTTTGTGAAAATCATCCACTTTAATTTTAGACAATCCGAATATTGTCAATAAAATAGCACCTAAAAACAGGGCTGAGAAAATAATTATTTTAATCGTGTTATTCATAGGAACAGGATAACATAAAAAAACGAAAATGAAAACAATGTAAAGAAAAAATAGGGTATACGTAGTATGAATATCAAATAGACAAATCCTTGACAATAAAATTTTATGTAATAGAATTAGAGACGAAGCCTGATAATGGGGCGTCGCCAAGTGGTAAGGCAGCTGGTTTTGGTCCAGCCATCTCGGAGGTTCGAATCCTTCCGCCCCAGATAAAAAATAACAAAGAAATAACCGCCTTGTGTGGTTATTTTTTTGTTCATTAATTGCGACCGAAAGGATGAGAACCTGCAAGGCAAAGCCTTGCCTTGGTTCGAGCGGGAGTGAGCCAAGTGCGAAGCCTGTTTGCTTGCGGCTTTTGCCGCTAAAAGCAAACAGCGAAGACACGTCGATGGCGAACGACCAAGACAATCCTTCCGCCCCAGCTTTGTAGGGTACTACTATTTACACCCATAAATTATTGTTGGGCAAGTATGCCCAACCTACCTGCTCAAAAGTTCCTGTCCGGGTAAAACCCGACCTATTTACTGTGGTTATTTTATGATATACTATGCTCAAACGGATAAATTAAGGAGTACATATATATGAAAGTTAATCCTGTTAAGCAATTTGTCAAAACCAATATATCTCGGTTTGAATTGAATAAAGAGTTTCGGACACGAGGTTATAATAAATGCTATAACCTTTACGACAAAAATAATTCTTATCGTGGAGATTATCAATATACAGTAAAGAAAAGTGCACACTATCAGGGAATAATAAGTTCATTATCATCTACAAGAATAATGAATGACAAATTAAAGCAAGAAATGGCAGAATATGTACAAATTGATAAAAGTTTTATTAATATGTATGATTCTCAATCAGATGATTTATTAAAAACAAAACCATTTCTAAAAAAAATAACAACAATAACAACGATTTTAGATTTTGTAAATGACAAATTTAAAACGGTCAGAACAGTAAGCAAACTCAAAAATAAACTGCAAAGAAGAATGTATGCTGATAACCCGAATTTTCCTTATTTGGATAACTTTGTAGTCTATGAACCTCTCAAAGAAAAACCGCAGTATGAAAAAACTATAGAGTATGTAAGAAAAGGTTCTATTTCTGAAATTAATAATAAAACTAACATACTAAGACATCAGTATCCTTTAAACGGTAGTATAAACCAAATACCTTACAAGTTTTGGTAGGTTTAAATGTATAAAAAAATAGTAAGTGAAAATCATCATATTCTCTATTTAAAATTCTTAAATCACTTGTTCTTTTACAGCGCGAGCGAGCAGAGGCTGAAAGGCGGGGCGTTGAGACCCGCCTGCAACGCCGTTTATTGCGAGCGAGCAAGACACTCCTTCCGCCCCAGCTTTGTAGGGTACTACTATTTACACCCATAAATTATTGTTGGGCAAGTATGCCCAACCTACAGACTATTCTTTAAAAGAATTATTATTTAGTCATCTAAATTAATATATTTTTGAGAAATTATATTATTATCATAATCATATGTTGTAATCAATCCATCATTATCAATTTCATCTCTTGTATTTCCATGTGGATAAGATGTTGTTTGAGATATCATATCCCCTTTATCATCATATTTAGTAATTTCTTCAGACCAAATAAACTTTTCTCTGTTTTGCATATGTTCTGCAATGTTAAAACGTGTTCCGACAGTATCACAGTATGCTCCTAAATGAGGGAATCCTTCCTTCAGCGCAATATAAGTAGCTCCATTATCTTTTATCCATATATCTTTACCATCTTTTTTAACTATAGAAGGATTATAATCTCTAATTCGCACACACCTGCCTTCTTGATCATACTCATAAGTTCGATAATCCCAATACCGATCACTATTTTCATGTTGTAGTGTCGGTAGTAAGTAGGTTGGGTGAAACCCAACAAAAACTTTTTTCAGAACATTTGCTCGGAAATGGTTCATATCATTGCGATGCCGAAAACCCGAAGCAATTTAGCTTTTGCCAATTTATTAAGGTCGGAAGTTGGTTGAGTTGAAATGTCCGAAAGCGGATTTTTTGCAGAGAGCGGAGGACTTTTGACAAAAGAACAGTGTTCTTGCAGGCAAAATCCGAAGACTCGTTTAACGCAAAAAATCCAAGACAGTCCGGTTTCGAGATCAAAAATGTCCGTTTATTTGCACTTTTTGTCCTAATATTTGCACCCAAAAATTATTGTTGGGCAAGTATGCCCAACCTACAGACTAAAAAATATTAAGATAGCAAATTATTTTTTTATGTGTTTTCATATAGATATACAAATGAAAGGACTTATTATGCCTGTTATTATTCAACCGATGAGAAAAGTTACAACCCAAATAATTATAAAAGATGCTTTGCATCCCTTTGGAGTAATGAAAGATTTAAGACCAAAAGAAAAACTAAAACAATTCTATTTTCGTTGTGGTGCAGGCGGTAATCCACCACCAAATAATAATGACAATATAAACATTTATAAAAGACAATTTACACCGGAAGAGATTGCAAAAATTAAAGAGGCTTGCAAACATAATTTTTTAACAAAAGACTACCTAACAATAATGAATTACAATAAAAAATTTTAGAAATAATGCACTGTTGACAAACTAAGATAAATCATTAATCAAAAACTACTAATGGAAGGTAGGTATTATGATTAAGTAAGTAGGTTGGGTGAAACCCAACAAAAACTATTATTTCCCGCTATTCATAATCTAATTCATTTATATAGTACTTATCTTCAAAATTACACCAATCTTGTTCATAATATCCATTTTGTACAAATTTATTAAATGACGAATATTGCCAATCTTTAGGTGCAATATTATAATGCTTCATCGAATTGTAATGTATATTACTGTTGGGCAAGTATGCCAAACCTACAGGCTACAAACCAATAATGCATGCGTGATAACAATGTACGCATAGCTTTTTAATTTTTAATCAGGGAAATTAAAATATATTGTTTCTCGTGGTTTTATATCAATCTGAACACCCTTACCCCATGGTGTTGAACGATTCGCATATTCATCCCATACTTCTTTGCCTTCCCCGTGAATAATTTTTTTTGTATCATCGATATACGCAGGAGAAAACATAAAATTACCCAAAGATATTTCTGAATGTTTATAATCAGGTTTCATTTTTTGTCTGTAAGTTGCTTTTATTTCTTGAGTAATTATATGTTTTTCACCATTCAAATCGGTATACGATGTTGGAATAAATGTAAATGATGCGTTATGATGCCACTTATCCGGTTCTGTAATATTTTGCATTTTACCGGTCAATATATAATTTTTCTTTAAAGTTATTTCATTATTTAACGAAAAGTTTCTGGAAACTTTTATACTAATAGTATCTTTTGGTGCTTGCGTCGAAATTTCGTCTATTGCCTTTCCTTTCAAAACTTTTGCCTGTGCGATAGAAAACAAACCTAATGATAATATAAGCACAAATAATACAAATTTTTTCATATAACCCCCTTTTTATTACTACAATTTAATACAGGATATAATATCATAATTTTATAAATTTTTCTTCATATTACTAATATATACTAAGCAAACAAATTTAAGATAAATGAATATACAAACTATTTATTTCTTATAAAATCTTCCATCCGCAATGGTTTTGAATACGCAAAATTTGCCAATCCGCTAATTGACTTTTGTGCTTGAACATCTTTATCAACATCTTTTCTTATCATTTTGTTTATAACTTTAGGAATTAAATATCCGATAGAACCCATCAAGATTAAAATATTTGCCCAGAAAATTCCAACAGAAACTTTTTTATTTACTGAAGATATTTTACCCTGTTCGACCTCCTCAATAACCTGCTCTACGTGTTTTACCTTGGGGAATATTTTATTTATAAAAGAATTGTTAGAACCGTCATCCTTGCGAAGTTTTGTACCAAATATTCTATCGCTGAGATTTGTAAATAAACTACCTAAAACCAAATCCCCGCCAAAGAAAACCGTATTTCCAACCCCTGATCTTATCGCCAAATCTTTTCTTTCGGTACTATTTCTGGCGGCCAATAAAGTAGCAGCCACAAATACCATTGTATTCAGAAAGAAAGGCAGGCGTGACATATAAATCCCTTTGGTATAATCAAAATATTTAGAACAATCCCTCAAGCTCTTTATAATTTTATTTGAGCTTTTTGAATATAATGTAGCAAATCCCGCCAAAGACATACCCAGTGTTGCTCCTGTCAATAAAGCCGCAAAAGTTAAATACTTCCTTTTTTTATTTTTTTCATGACTGTCGGCACGTTTTTCAACAATACTTTTATCTGCCATACGCATCTCGGCACTGAAACCGCTTTGCCCTGTTTTCTTTTTTGTTATTTCATTATTTATAAACAAAAATGACCCGACTGTACCAACGGTAAACAAACAATCCGAAATAAATACGGCGTTTTTTGAGCGGATGAGTTTTTGTCTTAATTTCTCTTTATCACCGCCAACAGATTTCAAAAGTTCTTCAACATCAAGTTTTGGATTGTATTGTTTATTGGGGTTTAGTTTGTAATACAAACTTTCTATGGGGTTTTTCTTCATATTTTTCCCCATTTTATAAAGCTCTGACATCATTGAATCAGCATCTTTCAAAAAAGCATTTGAAATGTGGATAGCCTTATGATTGTTTGACCAAAAATTTTTATTGAGCTTGGCAATATATTTCATTGCAAAACGGTTAGATAAAGGCAATGTGACAAAAGGAGAAAGATACGCAATTATGTAATCAAAAGAGAACTTGCGAATTTTTTCTTTTCGTTCCGCGCTGTTATTTGCCATAATAACCCACGGAACAGAAGCCCCGCACAAATCAACAAGCGCACGACTTAAAGGAATACTTGATTCAAGTTCCCGCGTAATATTATAAAATCCGTTTCCAAAAGACGAATCATATTTTTTATTGACTATAGGGATTTGCATAATTTTTTATAAACCCGATAAAATATTTTTTTGCTAAGCTTACAAGTTTATTATTCGCGATGTTTTTAATAAAAATTGACATTTTTAACCTCATAAATATATCCGATTTTCACACATTTTACAAATATTTTTTTTGTAATAACATAAATTTTATGAAGATGAGGAAAATATTTTACACTGCCCTAATATGCATATCGTTTTTTTCATGCAACGTTTCGTTTGCAATAGATGATGCGCACGATCACAGTGAGCTTTTCAGACCAATAATAATCCAAGACGGAATGGAATTATCTGTTGCCGATTGCGTTGCTGCCGCATTTAAAAACAGCCCCAAAATAAGACG
>CAMOQI010000056.1 GCA_946622835.1 uncultured Candidatus Melainabacteria bacterium | reverse complement strand
AATTCATTCTGCCGGCACGCAAAGCAAGATAAGGTGCACCCAAATCATTTAACCTGTCAGCAACAACATCAACAGCCTTATCCATACGGGACGCGACAAGAACGGTTTTTCCGTTCGCAACTAAGTGTGAAACAAGATTGACTATTGTCTGGGATTTCCCTGTTCCCGGAGGTCCTTGAACCGCAATAAGTTTTGCATTATCGACATTTTTAATTACTCTTTGCTGAGAATCACTCAATGCAAGTGGTGTTATCGGATAAAATTCACTTTCGCTATCTTTTATCGGAAAAGTTTTTTCTATATTTTGGGTATATTCATCATTTATAACACCCAATGTAGTTTCTCTAAAAAGCCCGCTGGGCTTTTCCGAAATTTGCGTTAATTCATGCAAAACCCCCGCCGTAACAGACGGACGCTTAGTTAAAATTATAGCACTTTGATATGTCACACTAAGTTTCTTAATCTCTCCAACCGCAGCTTTTTGCTTTTGTTCCTGAATTTCATCGTCAATAATTTCATCAAAATTCTCACCGGTTATCTCGACGTCGGATAAATCCATAGAAGGCTCATCTTTTGTCACATTATCTTCTTCATCATTCATTGAAGAATCTTGGGAAATTTCTATATCAGGAATAAGAGATTTTAAAGTAGTTAAGAAAATATCCATCTTTTCTTTTGTAATAGGAAGATCGGGTACAACATCCAAAATCCCCTCCAAAAACATATCCACTTCATCATCATCATCACTTTTTTTCATCAAAGCCGCAAGCGCACCCGTATTGAGCGATAATACATCATCTTGGCGAATACAATTTATGCTGACACCATTGCGCTCCAACTTACAAGGAACATACAAAAGCGGTGTCAAAAATTCCGATGCCCGCTTTGATTTACCGTTTCTGCCAACCAAAAACATATAACCGTATATCAAATACTTATCTCGCGCTGTTGAAACACCTTGCAGCATAAGTTCCGTTAAATTAGGATTTGAACCGTCAAGCTTCAGATATTCTAAACCTTGAGTGAGCATTGTTTCTTGCTCTTTTAGAAAAATCCATTTATTATCTTTGTCCCCTTTTAAGTTTCTAAATGTCGAACTTTTAACTTCTTCTCTCACACAATCGTGCAAATATTGGCTCAACTTTTTAATAAAACTGTTATTAAATGCTGAATTTAGTGCTTTCGTTGCTTCCTGTAACATATTTTCCCCTTCTATTCCATCATAATACACTATTTTAGCGAAAAAGCAACATTGAAACATCCTCAATTTAAAGTAAATATTTTGACATAACCGAATCTTACGGTATTATAGAAAAAAAAAGGAGTGCTTATGTTAAAAAAAATATTTGCCGTATTGTTAATCACACTGTTTGTATGCTGCGGCTGCGGGCAAAAACAACAAACCATCGAAAACGATTTAAATAAAATAGTAGAAAAAGACAAGTTAACAGTAGGAGTAAGAACCGATGCTTATCCGTTCGGATACCTTGATAAAAAAGGACACTACAAAGGTTATGACCCTGCTATTGCAAGAACCATTGCCCGCGGGATTTTAGGAAGCGACAAAAAAATAAAATTTGTAACTGTTACGGCAGCTGATAGAATGATGAAACTGTATTCAGGAGATGTTGACATGATTGTCGCAACAATGTCTGTTACCCCAAAAAGAAGACAACTTCTGGATTTTTCAGACCCGTATTATATCGCAGGACAAGCCCTTTTGGTCAAAAAAGGAAGTAAAATTCGCACCCTGCAAGATCTGAATAAGAAAAAAGCAATTATAGTTTTCGGTTCCACCAGCGAAAACAGTCTGAGAACCGCTATGCCAACCCTTGGAATTATCGGTTACAAAACGTATGAACAAGCATATCAAGCATTAAAAAAAGGAAAAGCTCCGGCCATTGTATCCGATGATACAATTCTTCTTGGCATGGCTCTAAAAGACCCAACCGTTGAACTTTTACCAAAAAGATACACAAAAGAACCCTATGCGGTCGCTTTCAGAAAAGGCCCTGAATCCAAAGACTTGATACGAGCGGTTAATTATATTATTGAAACAGAAAATAAAAACGGTAACCTTAAAAAACTCAGAGAAGCCTATCATATTAAATAGTTCGAAAAGCCGTTGAGGGTTTGATTTCTCAAGATAATAAATTAATACTTGACAAAGTGTTAGGTTTGCCTTACTATTTAATTTGTAAGGAGTACCTAACAATGTGCGCTCAAACTAAAAATTTATCCTCCGGAATGGAAGATTATATAGAGGCAATATACATTGCCCACTTAAATGATACGCCATTAAAAGGAGCTGAACTTGCCAGACAATTAAACATATCCCGAGCTTCTGTTTCTGAAGCTTTGGCAAAATTAGTTACAAAAGGTTTAATAAAATACAACAGTTATGAAAATATCACTTTAACAAAAGAAGGTATAAACAAAGCAAAAAAAGTATACAACAAGCACCGTATTTTAAAAAATTTTTTTGAGACCGTGCTAAATATTCACCCCGAAGAAGCAGGTGATAATGCTTGTAAAATAGAGCACATAATCTCACAAAATATTTTGGATAAAATGGAAAAATTAACCGAAATATGCAAAACAAAACACAGTATAAAAGACATATTAAAAGAGGAACTTAATATATAATGACCCCAATCAATGTAATAGGCAAATATTTAGACCAGCCGTTACTAAGCGCAAAAATAAATAAACATATACCCGCAATATTAACAATAGCAAGCGGAGCAGTTTTAGCAAAACAAATAAAAGATGCCCCCGAGGGAAAAAAACTTAAAACAGGGATTAAAACCGCAATAATTCTAGGCTCTGTTTCAACATCTGCCATATACGCGCCAAAAATCGCATCTAAACTCACAGGCAGACAAATCGGGAAAACCGTACAAGAAATAATTAATTCAAACAATAAACTTGTTGATAATTTTATTCAAAACAATAAATTGTCCGCAGAAAGTTCCGGCTTGATAGAAAAAGCAAAAGATAAAGTTTTATCATTAAAAGAAATTAACAAATTATTCAAATCAAAAGAATTAAAACCAATAGCCACAAAACTTATCCCCCCGCCGCAAGATATAACCTCAAAAGATATCTTTAAAGAAATAGGCTGGTTATCAATTTTTGGGGCTATTCCTGTTATCGGCGGAGTCAGCGGAGGAATTTTAGCCGAAAAACTTACCGAAAAAAACTGGAAGAAGAAAGTTCCCGATAAAATAAACGAAGGGTTATATCAATATTTAGCAAACATATTTTTATGCAATGTCGGCGCAGGCACCGCTCTGGCAATTATGGAGAAAAATAACATTAAATCCAGAACCGCAAGAGGTTTGGGGATGATCGGCGGAATAATTGCAACAGGAATTGTTGGGGGAAGTATTATTGCAAACTTTATCGGTAAAAAAATAATCAACCCAATTATGAATAAAAATCACAAACACGACACCAGAACGCCTGAATTGTTGGATATAAGCCTACACGCAGATGATATTGCAACAGTTTCTTTATTATCGGGACTCAAGTGGATAGAACCTTCTCTGCCGTTATTATACTCAATTTCAGGTTATCGTGCCGGAATAGGTTACAGAAACCACAAACCTAAAGACGCGCATGAAAAAGAAGCTCATTTTTTACGACAAAAGTGTTAGGCAAATCTAACACTACCTTATTTTACAGCCCCACAACTGTACACTAAAAGAGGCACTCGGCCTCTTTTTTCTTAATGTAAAACTGTTTATTTTTTACGCAATTTGAGGTATTATTTAGGTATGAAAACAATCTGTTTAATAGGAATGATGGGAAGCGGAAAAACCTCGGCGGCAGAACTTTTTGCCAAAACTTACGGGGTTGAATTTCTTGATGCGGACAAAATCATTGAAGACAGAGAACACAAAAGTATAACAGATATTTTTGAACAAAAAGGGGAAGAATATTTCAGACAAATTGAAAAACTCGCCATACTTATGTATTTCAAACCCAAAGATACAATTTTTTCTCTTGGAGGAGGAGCCTTTGAAGATGAACAAACAAGAGAATTTTTATTGAAAAATTCAACAGTAATTTATTTAAAAACATCTGCAAAAACAATTTATAACCGATTGAAAAACGACAACACCCGACCTCTTTTAAGCGGGAAAATGGATCTCGAAAATATTAACAACATATTAAAAAACCGAGAAAAAAACTATCTTTTGGCACATAAAATTATCGCAACAGACAATAAAACCTTACAACAAATAGTTACGGAGATTAACCAATGATTAACTTATCGGTAAACATTAAAGGGATTGAACTGAACTACACGATATACATTTCAAACAGTGATTTGACCGAACTCAAATCTAACATAATAAATGAAATCGGAGAGAAAAATTATATTGTTGTTTTCAGCAAAAAAGTTTATAAACTGTATTCAAAAATTCTTAATTTTCCAAAAGAAAATATGCTGGTCATAAATGATGGTGAAGCGCAAAAGAATTTTAAGAATTATAAAAAAATACTCGATTTTGCACTAAAGCACAAACTCAAACGCGAAGATTCCATAATTGCAATCGGAGGAGGAGTTGTAGGGGATATAGCAGGATTTGCGGCATCAACCTATATGAGGGGAATAAATTTTATACAAGTTCCGACAACCCTGCTTGGAGCAACCGACAGTTCTGTCGGCGGAAAAGTCGCCATCAATACAAAATACGGCAAAAACCTTATAGGCGCTTTTTATCAGCCAAAAGCGGTTTTTATAAATGTTAATTTCCTCAAAACTCTTGATAATGAGCAATTCAAAAGCGGACTGGGAGAGGTAATTAAATACGGATTCATAGAAAAGAATTGCAAAAGAGATGAAAGCCCGCAATTAATAAATTTTTTAACAGAACATCATGAAAAAATCCTATCACGCGATATTTTAATTTTGAAAGATTTAATTAAATTATGCATAGAATTGAAAATAGCAGTTGTTGAACAAGATGAAAAAGAAAACGGATTAAGGAGAGTTCTAAATTACGGACACACATACGGTCATGCTGTTGAAACTCTAAGCAAATACAATAAATACACCCACGGCAGATGCGTTATCGAAGGGATTAGTTTTGCTCTTAATCTCGCGTTTAATCTTAATATGATTGATAAAGAATATAAATTTTTATGCGAAGATTTAATCAAAAAATTTGAATATTATCCTTTGAATAAATACAACAAAAATAAACTTATTGAAGTTATGGCATCAGATAAAAAAGCAACCGACAATTATATAAAATTTATCTTGCCAACAGAATACGCCACGGTGTGTGAACGCGATTTCTCCCCCGAAGAACTCAAAAATATGTTTTAGCTTAACATTGTTGCAAAGCGTTATTAAATAAGGTATTATGACAATTATAGGGTGGTAGCAAAAGTATACTAAAGGTTATATGAATTACAAAGATCTTCCAAAATGTCCGATAGAAACCACGATTAAAATGCTTGGGTGCAAGTGGAAAATACTTATTATACGGGATTTGTTAAACGGTACAAAAAGGTTTTGTGAATTAAAAAAATCCGTAAAAGGTATTACTCAAAAAGTTCTTACCGCAAAACTTCGCCAAATGGAAGAACTTGGTATATTAGAGCGAAAAACTTATCCGACAAAAGTCGAATATACCTTAACAGATATTGGCTATACCCTCTCTCCTGTAATAAATTCGATGAAAGACTGGGGCAAAGATTTTAAAAAGTACAAAAAGCTGCTTGAAAAATAATTACAAACCCTGTTTTAATTAAAATCACTTTCCGCAACGACAGAAGCTATCAACTCTCCATAGCTGTTTACTGTTCCGTTTGTTTCTTCAACAATATATCTTAGCCCTTTTTTACCCTCAATTGCCTGCTCGGCACAGTCCATGGCCTCATCCCAATCCTTAAATTCTCCGATTAAATTTTTTGACAATTCGGATTTATCTGTTGATGTATAAACCTGAAACATTATTCCTCCTTTTTTCTTTAATTTAACACTAAAACAAAATAATACAAAGGAGAAAATTTTTAAATATTAACCAACTCTCTTTTACCAAGTTTATATAATATTGCTCTAAAAAACGGCATTGGCTCAGGGGTTTCAAGAGTTTTGCACAAAGGAAATTCAACTTTTATCTCATTTGGATTTTCCACAATATAATCACTAATCTCTTCTTGGGCAGATTTATATTGAACTGTAGAACTCAACACAGAATCCGACTCCCCGGAAATATTTTCGGAAGTTGTATTGCGAACAAGCAGTCGGCTGAAACTCTTTTTTTCTGCCAATTCTTTTCCCAAATTTTTTAAACTGCTTTTTATTTTATTTGCTAACATAAACTTCCTCTCCCATATAAAAAGTATATTATTTTTGCCAAATTTTGGCATACTCCATATGATGTAGATTTTTAATCTATGTTTTGAAAAATTCTTTTGCCAATTGGATTTCATCTGATTTTGTCATACTTTTATTT
>CAMOQI010000055.1 GCA_946622835.1 uncultured Candidatus Melainabacteria bacterium | reverse complement strand
CATATAAAGTATTTTTCTTTTCAAAAATTGCCTAATTGTAACAGAGCTTATAAAAATTTTTACAAATTAACTTAACCCAAAAAGTGCAAACTGTCTGTCTAACGAAGCCATACCATCTGTCATTTTACACCTGCCTTGTGCTGACATATTTAGTCGGAAGTTAGGTCGAAGATTAATTATATTTACCCCTCGAAATTTTATTATAAAATTTGGATATGGAAAAATCATATTATAAATCGCCTATAGGAAATTTAGAAATTATTTGTGAGAATAATGAACTTATTTCACTGAAAATTGTTGAAAAATTTCACAATTCCGGCTTAGATACTGATTTTGTTAAGAAAATAAAAATTCAACTTGATGAGTATTTTTCCAACAAAAGGCAAACTTTTGATATAAAAATTAATCCTGCAGGAACCAATTTTCAAAAATTGGTATGGAAAAAGCTTCAAAACATCTCTTATGGTAAAACAAACAGTTATTCCGAAATCGCTGATTCTGTCGGACAACCAAACGCTCAAAGGGCAGTCGGCTCAGCCTGCAATAAAAATCCCATTATAATAATTATCCCTTGCCACAGAGTAATTTCAAAAAGCGGAAGCTTGGGAGGATTTGCTTATGGAAATTCTGTTAAACAAAAATTACTTGAAATTGAAAACAATACTTAATGTTTTATTCCAATCAGTATATACTATCTAATTCCTTTTAAACCATATCCAATGTGTTACAAAAAATTAACACCACTGTAGTTAAGATGGGCAAAATGAAAATCTGCTCAACGACGGTTCAGCATAATTTTGTGCAGATTAGAAGACGCTTTACTAAGCGGGATAAAATCAAAACGTTCATATTTTTCAAAAACCCTCTTTCTTTCATTATAAGCATCCGCAGAAACATTCTCCCATTTTTCATCAGAATATGAAATAAAATATGGATTTTTAGAATTTTCATAAGCATCGTATTTGAAATTAACCTGAGGAAATAATTGCGTTGAATTTTCCACCAAATTATAAACACTAACCCCGCTTTCTAATGCACCTGAAGAATATTCATTACATATAAAACTATCATCACAAATATAATACCTGTCCCTTTCGCCGCCGCTTACAACGTGTCTGGGTTTTCTATCTTGCATTGTATAAATATCATAAATTACACCCTTCCAATCGCCTTGCGCAATTTCTCCGATTAAAAGTTCTTCTATTCCGTCAACATTAACATCATAATATACATACCCTATTTTTTCTTTCGGGTTTTTATCCGTTTGAGCTATTACATTATACATATAACTCATTTTCTCTTTTTCAAGCTTGTTTGAATCCCATTTTTCATCTATCGCTTTTATGTGTTTTTTAAGAATTTCTTTATATAAATCCTCCCCTTTCATACCCTGATTTTTATAATAGATAGAACCCTTTACACCCTTAATATCTGTTTTTTCTCCCAAATCATACAACAGCTTAAACGAATCAGGGGCATTTACACCTTTTGTATAATCATATTGAACATCGGTGGGATGTTTTAACACAATATCATATAAATTACCTTTTTTATCCACAAGTTCTCCCAGTTTTCGACTCCCGGGAAGAACCGCATGGTCTGCCGGATTTTTATAAGCTTTTATACCAAAAGTAAAGCCGCCAAAACCCGCTTTTTTAGACGCTTTATGGTAAATGCTGATTTTATCTTTATCTTTTTTAATTTCGTAGGAACCTTTTAAATTCTCAGGTATCGCAATAGAAAATAATTTGTTTTTATATATTTTATCAGCATTTGCAAAAGCATATCCCTCTATAGAGAAAATACAAATTATTAAAAAGATAAAAAATTTTTTCATTTCAAACACTCCAACCTTATACAACTTTTTAAAAATTATAACATATAATTAATTCTTAGCTTTATATCATAATTTTTTTGTATGCTATAATATGCTTAATTTCAAAAATTTATTTTAATAAAAATGGAGAATTATATGAAAAAAATACTTATTATTATTTTAATAATATTTAGTTTTATACAAACAACATCAGCATCCGAAATTTCTTATGACAAAAGCGGATTTGTACCAATCTACACAGTAATTGATGATGCAGCATACGATATTAGGTATTATTCGCCAAACAATTTTACAGGAAATAAAATAAACGGCTACAAGGCCCCTGTTGCATATATGACAAAAGAAGGGGTAAATGCTTTATCAATAGCAGCTGCGGATTTAAGAAATCAAGGATACAGGCTGCTTATTTGGGATTCTTACAGACCCCAAAAAGCTGTTGATAATTTTGTAGAATGGATAAATAATCCGAACGACGAAGGAGATAAATCCTTTTATCCCAACCTCAAAAAATCAGATTTATTGGAAGGTCAATATATCATGGCAAAATCCGGCCACACAAGAGGTTCAACTATTGACCTTACTCTTATAAAAAAAGACGGCTCTTTTGTTGATATGGGTGGAACTTTTGATTTATTCTCCGAAATATCCCATCCTGACTATAAAAAGCTGACCAGACAACAAAAGAGAAATCGAAAAATTTTACATGATGCAATGATAAAGGCGGGGTTTAAAGGAATAGATTCCGAATGGTGGCATTTTACTTTGAATGATGAGCCTTATCCGGATACTTATTTTGATTTTGACATTGAATAACAAGTTAAAAGGATATTCTTAATGAAAAGATATTTAGTCAATAAAAATTCTGATAACCTTTTAATCTTTTTTACCGGCTGGGGTTGTGATGAATTTGAATTTGAACATCTTGAATCAAATTCAGATGTACTGATTTTATATAATTATTTCGGCTTAAATCTGGATTTTGATTTTTCACAATATAAAAATTACAATGAATTTTATAATTTACTAAATTTATAAGGACTAAATATATGGCAACATTAAAAAGTACAATACTTGGAATAGAATTTGAAAACCCGTTTTTATTGGCATCTGCGCCACCTACGGCATCAATAGAAAGCATAGATAAAGCATTTGAAATGGGTTGGGGTGGTGCAGTGTTAAAAACCATAACACCGGATGATTTGGAAATGCTTGAAGCCAGTCCACGTTATGCAACTATTAAGGAAAAAGGCAAAGTAATATGCCTTCAAAATATAGAATTACTCAGCCATGAGACTATTCAATACTGGGTAGACGGAATAAAATATCTCAAAGAAAAACATCCGTCAAAGGTTATAATTGCAAGTATTATGGCACCGGTAAAAAAAGAAGAATGGCAAAATCTTGTACACATTTTGAATGATACACCAATAGATGCATATGAACTTAATTTTTCTTGCCCACACGGAATGCCGGAAAAAAATATAGGTATGGCCATAGGAACAAGCGCGGAAATTTCAACTATGATAACTTCTTGGGTTAAGTCTGTTGCAAAAAAACCTGTTTTTGTTAAATTAACCCCAAATGTTACAAATATCACATGGGTTGCAAAAGCTGTAGAAAAAGCAGGTGCCGATGGGTTTGCCGCAATTAACACCGTTCAAAGCTTTATGGGAATAAATCTTGAAACCTTAGAACCTGTTCTTAACATAGACGGATATTCAACCTATGGCGGATTATCAGGAGAAGCCGTTAAGCCTATCGGATTTAAATGCGTTGCCCAATTAAGACAAAATTCTGACTTGCCGATATTAGGTATGGGCGGAATTTCCACTTGGGAAGATGCTGCTCAATACATAGCACTCGGCGCTGATGCCGTTCAAGTTTGTACTGAAGTTATGATTAACGGCTACGGAATAATAAACGGTTTAAAAACCGGACTTTTAAATTATTTGGATTCTAAAGGTTTTAATAATATATCAGAATTAAAAAATATTGCGATTCCTAAGATTACATCACATGAAAAACTCAATAAAAGAAGCCATCTTTATCCTGCTATCGATAAAGAAAAATGTGTATATTGCGGCAAGTGCGCAAAAATTTGTTCCGAATCGGAATACCATGCGCTAAGCCTTGAGAAAGGATGTTTAAACTTGAACAAAGAACAATGTGCCGGATGCTCTCTATGCAGCCACGTATGCCCAAAAGAAGCCATAAAAATGTGCAGTTAGGGCAATCCAATACGGAGTAAATATATGATAATTTTATTGCTAATTTTTCAAAGTCAATAAATTAAAGAATATTAAATATAACCAACCGGAAATTTTATCCGATAAAAAAATACTGATAGCTTATCATTCAAACATCGGAAATACCAGAAATGTTGCACAAAACCTATACTCAATTATTAACGGAGATATAGAAGAAATACAATTAAAAGAAAAATACCCCAAAAACATTTTTAAAATGTCAAAAATGATACGAAAACAAATGAAAGAAAATTTTTTACCGGAAATTAATAATATTGACGTAAAAAATTACGATGTTATTTTTATCGGTTCGCCTATCTGGAACTCTTCCCTCTCGTTACCTTTAAAATCTTTTTTAAAAAATAACAATTTTGAAAATAAAATTTTGATTCCGTTTTTTACATATTCAGGCGGGGCAAACACAAAGAAAATATATAAAGAGATTAAAGAATTGGCAAACGCTCAAAGTATTCAAAAACCCACATTCTTTTTTGAGAACGGGATTTTTCTTGTAAAAGAACGGCTTATAGCCTGGTTAAACAAACTATAATATTTTATTAAATCCTCTGTACCTGAGTGGGGAAATAGTGGGGAAAAACTCATTTTTTGCAATAAAAAAGACTTTCATAAAATACCTGAAAGTCTTATTATATTTATCTGGGCCGCAGTGGACTTGTCTTGCTGCGCTCGCCTTCGACGTGACTCCGCTTGAGCCTTGTATGTCCTGCGGACAGCCTATCAATAAGGCTCAAGGCTCCGCACTTGGCTCGTTGTAATTAACATACAGAACAAGATATAATTAATTGTGATATTGAGATGGTTTTTCAACACAGATATAAATACATTTATACTATTCTTTTCTTATCAAAATATACTTTACGGACTATCGATTTGAATAATAATTCCTGCCAACATTTTGTAATTTTAGATGGTTAGATTTTTTGTAATAATGTTAAATTATGTAAATTGTATACTAAAAAACTTGCAAAATATTTTTTGTTAGTGATTTAACATAATAAAATTTAGGAGGGTATAATGAAGGTTAATTTTAGTACATTATCAAATTTATCAACATTTACAAATTATCAAAATAATTATCAAAATTCACCAATTCAAGTTTCAAAACCAATACAGAACGATATTTTTGTAAAATCATCTAATAACATTTCATTTAATGGTGTAAATAAAAATGAAAAAGTTAAACCTGAACATATATACAGCAATGCACAAATAGAGAATATAATATTAAGAAAATTACCACAGAACTGTACACAACAGGATTTTGTAAATATAATAAAATCAACAACTCCAAGTATTACAAATTCTATAACTGATAAATTTGAGTATGAAAAATGTCATTTGGAAAAAAGGAGGTAAGTCATGCTATTTAGCATTGCAGGTCCAAAAACAATCCACGAATATAACAATTTAAAACAATCAAAACAAGAAGTTAATATTAATAAAACTTCAAAACAAATGGATGAATATGTCTATGATAAAAACAGCGGTCTAAGAAACGCAAGTATAATAACAGGCATAGTTCTTTCCGACATATTAATTGCAGATATGTTAAAAAATGATAAAATCTTAAAAGAATCTCCAAAATATTTAAAAGTTATAATCGGTGCAGTCGCAGTATTTTTAAATTTATTTGCAGGTAATGCAATTTACAACTCAGAAAAAGAGAAACAAGCCGTATTGAATAATAATCAAGAAAAACTTAAGATATATCAAAAAAGAGGTTTAAATGCCGTTATATAAATAAATGAATTGTGTGTAAATTTGACATAATAAATTTCAAAAAATTAATGCAGACTTTCATTTATGTATTCAAAAATATATTCATTATCAAGAGTTTTAAACATTGTGTTTTTTAAAGCAAAATCTATTTAAAGAATTTTTAGAAATAATCTCAATCTCAGAGACATTTTGACACATATCAAACTAAAAGATAAATTATTTTTGCACTATGTTGCACTATTCTGCACTCGCTAATAGTCAAATGCCATGCTAGATAGACCCTGAAACCAGTTCAGGGTGACAAGTTTTTGGTGCAAAAGCGGCTTGCCGGCAGAGGGCTGAAGCCGGCGACTTTGTCGCCGCGAGCCCGTTTAATGCCGGCAAACAAGCAGAGTGCAAAAATCAGGACAAAAGTGCAAGAAGCGGCTTGCGAGCCAAGTGCGGAGCTTTTCCGCCTGTGGCTATAGCCACTAATGGCGGAAAGCATAGACACGTCGATGGCGAGCAACCAAGAGATAGTCCGGCAAATCTCTACACTACAAATCTGCCTTAAAGTCCCAACAACTCGGCATAATAGCCAACAAAAACGCATCACAACTGTCCTGAAAACCTATACCGAACCATAAACAGGTGGTTCTCGCCCTACTGCGGTCATAAAAAAAGACAGGGTTTATACCTGTCTTCTTTTATCTGGGCCGCAGTGGACTCGAACCACCGACCTCACCCTTATCAGGGGTG
>CAMOQI010000054.1 GCA_946622835.1 uncultured Candidatus Melainabacteria bacterium | reverse complement strand
CATTCATCTGATCAACATATTTTAAAACATCACCAAGTTGTTTTGTATATAAAACTTTTTCATCTTCCGTCAATTCAAGTCTTGCCAATTTTGCAACATGCTCTACATCTTTTACCGTAATCATTTATTTCTAACTCCTTAAAATACTATATCAACAATAATATCATAAAAATATTATTCTAAAACAAGCCTTGACGGATTATTAAATTAAATTAAAATTTCGCAATAGCACAAAAAATATGCTATATTATATAGTATTGTGGAGAATGTATGAGCAAAATTTCGGATCTGGAGACTCTTGAAGGGTTGATATACGAATATAAAACGGAAAACGACACAAAGAAAAAACACGTTGTTTACCTTAATCTGATTGAAGAAGCATTAAAACTTGTTAAACGAATTGTATCAAATTTTTATCCGCTTCCGATATCAATTACAAAAGATGACCTTATTCAAGTCGGAGCAGTCGGCGTATTAAGCGCAATTGAAGCATACCGAATTGAAGAACGCGGAAGCTTCAAAACATACGTAAGTAAAGTTATCAAAGGAAAAATTTTTCATTATTTAAGAGATAAAGCAAACATTGTAAAACCACCCAGAGAAACACTGGAAAATCTTACTCGAGTAAAAGAAGCGATAGACAAACTTTCAGAACAATCCGACATCCCGCCGTCAGTAGAAAAAATCGCACAAATGGTTAACCTCCCTAATGAAAAAGTCAAAGAAATCATGAATATTGAACTTCTTAAAAATATGATATCGCTTGACCAAAGCATATACACAACAGACGGAAATGAAACGCTGATAGACAGAATTCAAGCACAAGAACCGGAAACCTTTGAAGATTCATACGCCAATAAAAAAATTCTTGAAAACGCCATAAATAAACTCGCACCCAATGATAAAACCGCGATTTCAATGTATTATATTGAAGGAGAATCCCGAAAAGATATCGCAAAAAAGCTGAATGTATCCCCAACTCAAGTGTCGCGAATACTTAAGCGAGCTTTAAATAAACTATACGTAATCATCCAAAAAGAACTGCCGGAAGGGATTTTATAAAAAGGAGGACAAATGGAAATTTCGCTTACCGTTTTAAGCTTTATATTTATATTCGGACTTGTTATAGGAAGTTTTTTAAACGTAGTAATCTTAAGAACCGTGAGCGAAGAATCAATTGTTTTTCCTGCCTCAAAATGTCCAAAATGTCAAACTCCTTTGAGGTGGTATCATAATATACCTGTGTTATCATACATTTTCTTAAAAGGTAAGTGCGCATTCTGTCACGAACATATAAGCATACAATACCCGCTTGTAGAATTATTTACCGGAATTATGTTTGTTGCATTTTTTATAAAATTCTGTAATCCGTTTGATGAGATTTTCGGACTTTCCGCAATGAATCCGATAAGTTGGAATCAGCCAAGTATCTACATTTATATAGTTGCACTTATCGCATTATGTCTTTTCATTGTCATATCAGGAACAGATTTTATAGAAAAAAAAGTCTCTGACGCTCATACATATTCGCTAATCGGACTTGGGGTAATAACTGCTATTATATATTCCGCAACAAATGTCATATTATTTGCAAAATTAAACGGAATGCCGGAACTGAATCTGCAATTTTTCCTAAAATGTCCGATTTTATATTCAATTGCAAACGCCGTTATCGGATTTTTAATTATGGAGATAATCTCAAGACTTGGAATATTATTTGTAGGAACAAGAGCATTCGGAGAAGGCGATTCTTACATTGCAGCAGGCATAGGGGCACTATTTGGAACCCTTATCGGAATTTCTTCCACATACGCAGGAGAATTCATAATGACATTCTACGCACTTATCAGCGTTTTAATTCTCAGTGTAATTATACAACTCATACTTACGCTGCCAATATTTATTAAAAAATTAATTAATAACAAAAACATTAAAACCCTCAGTGCAATATGCGCATTTACAGTAACAGCAATAGCCTATTTTTCCGCTTCAAATTCAAATCTTTTGGATAACAAAATAATATATGCAATATCAACAATTTTACTTGTAATACTTGGTCTTTATACATGCAAAAACATTATTTCAGGCATTAAAAATAATCAAGCCGAAGGGTTATACCTTCCGTTTGGACCTGCAATGGCGATTGCAGCCGTAATAATGCTTTTAGCTTATCCGCTATAAAGATAAAATACGCAAAGATTCTTTTAAAATTTCTTCTGCCGAAGGATCCGCACCAACTCTTGGCAATACTTTTTCTATCGCACTGTTTATCTCGCTGCCGCTATAACCCAGCGATAACAATACCGTTTGAGCATCCTCAATATTGACAGATTTTGCCTTCAAACCTGAAGACAGCACATTTGTAACCGCACAAGCTTCAAAATTAGTTAATTTATCTTTTAACTCTAATATAATTTTTTGTGCCAACTTAGGTCCAACCCCTTTTGCTTTAGTCAACTCTTTATAATCACCATCTAATACAAATCCGACTAAATCAGACACTTCAAATGAGTTTAATAAAACAAGCGCCATCTTAGAACCCACACCGGACACCGATGTCAAGATATTAAAGATATCCCTGTCTTCCCTTCTTATAAAGCCGCAAAGACTCATCTTATCTTCCCTGTGAATTAAAACCGAATACATCTTCAATTCTTCACCATACTCCGGAAGTTGAGAAAAATCTCTTTCCATTACTTCGAATCTGTATCCCACACCGCCAGCTTCAATTGTAACAAAACAACCTTTTGAATTTACACACTTATAAGTAAAAATTCCACTAATATAATCAAACATATTTTCTCCTTAGATTCAGCTCTTAATACCGGACTTGATTTCCTCCGCCAACCTATAAAGTGCGTCATCAGATTTTAATTTTTCACACACCTGTTCATATGCATATAAAACTGTCGTATGCTTCTTCTCAAAATATTTTCCAATTGCCTCATAACTCATTTGTAAAACATCACGAGCCATATAAATAGCCATCTGACGAGCCTTAGATACTTTTTGATTTCTTGCTGTACTTTTCATCTCCAAAACCGTAACATCAAAAAAATCTCCCACACATTTGGCAACTTTTTCAATTGTTATATCCTTTTTCTTCATTTCACAATTAAGTGCTTTTTTTGCAGTTTCTAACGTCAAACCTGCATCCAAAAATTCAGCATAAGCACAAACCTTATTTAATGCCCCTTTCAATTCTCTGACATTATTTACAAAATTTTGTGCAATATATTCATATACAGAATCCTCAGCCTCTATTTCCAATTCTTTAGCATATGATTTAACAATTTCAAACCTTGTATCAAAAGCCGGAGGCTTGATATCAACAACCAAACCCATTTCAAAACGAGTTCTTAAACGATTATCTAACTTTGGTATATCCCCGGGAAGCCTGTCGGATGCTATAACTATCTGTTTATTATTAGTATATAAAGCCTCAAATGTTGAAAAAAAGTCTTCCATTGTCTTCATTTTCGACTCAATGAATTGAATATCATCCATCAAAAGAATATCCACATTTTGAAATTTTTGGTGGAACTTTCTCATCAATGAATTATTTACACCCTGAGATTTACCGTTATCACCGTGCTGGAAACATTTCATCCACTCATTAAAATATTCCTCCATGCGGATATAGCGAACTCTCAATTGAGGCTTGTTAAAAATAATATGATGTCCTATTGCTTGAAGCAAGTGAGTTTTTCCCAATCCGGAAGCACCATATATAAACAGCGGATTAAATTTTTTGGAAGGCGAATTTGCAACAGAAAACGCCGCATTATAGGCAAATCTTGAATTATCACCAACTACAAAATTTTCAAACTTTAAATTCAAGTTTAAATTTGCCCCTGACTGCATTTGAGCCAGAGATTTTTTAGACTCTTCCTCTTTTAATACTTCTTCTTGGCCTGAAATTTGTTTAGATAAAGCCTTTTTTCTTTCTTTGATATAAGTTTTTGCAAAATCCGCATCATAACAAAGCGAAAAAGTTGCACTTTGCCCTAAAACATTACGCACTGCACTTTTTATACTCTCAGCCCAACTTTTTTTTAAAATATCAACGCCCATTTGATGAGGAGACAGCAAGAACAAAGTATTATTTTCATAATCCGCGGCACCTAAAGGCATTATCCAAGTTCCAAAAACATGCTGCGGAAGATTGTTTTCCAATTCCTGCTTAACCTTTTTCCAAACTTCTTTTACCTCAGTAACATCCATAGGAAAATTCTACAATAAAAACTTTCATTCATGTGCAAAAAGTAAACAAATGTTATGCGCCAATTTAAATCTGAATCAATATAAATTACCTGAGTGGTTAATTGTAAAAACCACAATTATTTTTTTTAATATAATTACAAAATAAAAATCTTTTTCATACTTCCAGCTATTCTTAATTCCAACGAGCCTTCCAAGGCTCTTTTTTTTGAGGATGGCAGGAATTGAGCGGGGGAATATTTACTTTTTTAAATATTTCATATTACCATTTTGTATTATAAAATCGGTGCAACTCAAACCTGCTCCACGTTTTTGACAATCGGCATGGTTTGTACCACGCCCGTTTGGTATCAGTTCATCTCCCGCAAGCGTAAAGAAAAAAACATCTTTTGCAACAGTATTTGGTGGTTTAGCTCCATTTATATCCGTAAATAATTGCATTTTAGAATCCGGACGACTATCACCGGTATTTGGAGCCCTCAGCCATACGTAAGCTCCATCAAGTAGAATAAATTTGTAATATATGTCATCATTTTCATAATCCGGAACATGGTCTGCTCCATTTAAAATCTTAATTTTTTTATCGTAACCCAAACAACCGGGTTTTGTACCACAATCTTTTATTGTTTTTAAATATGGAACTATATACAACGCTATCTTGCGTGCATGTGCTGCAGTAGTTTGAGTTCGTGGAATATTCCATCCTCCGGGTTCACCATTATCTATTGTAGATAACCTCAGTGCCTCATTTAATATTGCATAAGTTTTACGCACTCTTGTAACAGTATATATTTCCTGATATTTACCTATTATGCTTGGAATAACCATCGCAGCCACAACACCAATGATACCAAGGGTTATCAAGACTTCTGCAAGGGTAAACGCACATCTGGAGTTAAAAGTTTTAAATAGGGCTGAAAGCTTTGCTATAAGCGGATTACGTTCTACCCCCCGAATTTGCCTTATACCAGTGCTGTTTAGCATATTTAACTCCTTCTATTAGGCTAATTACTGGACACATTATATCAAACAATACACCTAATTTCAAGTAATATTGAAAGAAGAATCATTCTAAAGAAGCCATAGAGTCAGTTCTATAAATATTTACTATAATTCTATAACCCCACAACTTCTTCCAGATACTCTTTTGCCAAAGCCACTCTTTGTTTTGGATTATTATTTTCCTTCATAATTGTTTTTAATGATTTTATCATATCATCAAACTCACTGCCATGTCTGCACTTTTCTAAAAATAACTCAAAGAGCATCTTCATTGAATATCTTCCGTCTGCACCGTCATAAAGCGGTAATTCATACCTAACTCCTGCCAAAATTATTTTTTTAGCCAACAGGGAGCGCACATTTATTAATTTTGGACTATACTGCGCATAAAAATCAATATTCATATTCATCAGAAAAACATTGATTAAATCAGAAGTACAATTTCGTACGTAATCCTTTGTTTCATATATATCATCAACACTTCTGATAGTTTTACCCGCCAGCACAAAGTTATTTGGATTTATATAATCAAAAGCGTACGATACCCCATTTTTACATTTTTTATTCAATTGCGCACAATCCTTAGCCAGTTTATCAAAAGCTCTTTGCCCAATAGATGCAAATAACGGCAAATACTTTTCATTATAATATTTAACAGCTGCATCCTGCGTCATGATTTCAGAAATTTTACTCGGAATTCCTGCCGGAACGACTTCACCTTTTGAATATACATTACGTAAAATTTTAATATTATCACCTGAAGAATTTAAGAACTCAGCAACACTCTCTCCAAAATAATTTTTCAGTTTTGAAAATTTTGATTTTCTATTCAATCGTATAGCGCAAATATCAGACTCTGATATTTTATTTGGCATCTTCAAGACATATTTATCATCAATTTTATAAACAGAATTATGGAAACCTCTTCCCAATCTTCGATTCGCTCTTGTTTTTTTATCAATAAAAGTTTGAACATAAGAAATAAGTTCACCACAATCCGTCTGAGATAAATCTGTTTTTTTTAAAGCTTTATCCAAATTTTTGGAAAAAACAGATTTATAACCGCTAAACTGGGGTGAAAAGTTATATGAAACACCAAGATCCATATTATTAGTAAAACTAAAAAAAATATTTTTTGCTAAATATTATTATAAAAGGGGGTATCTGGCATAGCTTGTTGACCCACCATATAAAAAAAAGAGAAGGGAACTTTTGTTCTACTTCTCATTTTCTAAATTAGGTGCTGGCAGCGGGGAGTGAGCAGAGGGCGTAGCAAATTTTACTTGCGGCTTTTGCCGCTATAAGTAAAATGCGAAGTCCCGTTTAATGCGAACGACCCAAGACCGACACTATTTGAAAAGCCCATTAGAAATAATCTAATGGGCTTTGAAAATTA
>CAMOQI010000053.1 GCA_946622835.1 uncultured Candidatus Melainabacteria bacterium | reverse complement strand
CCCCAAAATCAGACAGTATATTACCGTCTATCACAAGACGCTCTTTAATGTATGTTGCACGAGAATATCTTGGGCTTGAAACAGAAGAAAGAGAAGTATATTTAACAGAACTTCCGCAATTCACAGAATGCGGTTTGTGCGGAACTGCTGCTGTTATTTCTCCTGTAGGTAAAATAGTTGATCACGGCAAAGAAATTTGCTTCCCTTCAGGCATGGAAAAAATGGGTGAAATTTCTCAAAAACTGTATGACACCCTAACAGGAATACAATCAGGCAGGATTAACGCTCCTGAAAATTGGATTGTTGAAGTATAATAAATAAAGAAAATCCGGCATTGTTATACCGGGTTTTAGTAAGTAAAAATATGATTAAGTATTGAGTTAAATTTTTATAATTTACTGCCAACGGCTTTATACAAACCTATATAATTAACCAGACAGTTAATTCTATCATTTACAACGGCTTTATCGGTAAATAAAACATTTTCTTTCACTTGAGTAAGATCCAATTTTGAAATTACACCTTGTTCATATTTACTTGTACTGAACCCAAAATCTTCGCGCTCTAATTCGGCTTGTTTTTGAATATCCGCGAACTTTTGCTCATCCAGTTTTATAGTTACCAAAGCATCATTAATCTCTTGAATAGCCGTTAGATTTGTTTTGTAATAATCATTTAAAACTCGCTCATATTCACTTTTTTTCAATTTTAAATTAGCAATTTTTCTACCACCTGTAAATATCGGCAAATTAGCACCCGCAGCTAAAGCGGCAAGAGCATTTTTCGTTGAAAAAACACTGCCAAAATTTCCGGCAAAGAACATTGCAAGTCCTGTTATATTAATTGTCGGTAAAAACTCTTTTTTCGCTACTCGAACATTAATTCCGGCTTTCTCAACCATTTGTTCGGCTTTAATATAATCAGGTCTTTGCGAAATTACATCAGATGAGATCTCAAGCGGAATTACTCCTGCAAAACTTAATTCATCATAATCAGCTCTTGAAATTTCTTCTGCATTATTTGGATTTTCACCTATCAAAACACAAAGTTGATTCAACAATTTTGAGCGCTGCTTTTTGTACTCTGTCAAATCGGTATCTCCGGCAATATAAGCTTTATTTGCCTTAACGGTATCAGATGTCGAAGTCAATCCTTCTTTATTTCTTGCCAGCATCAATTCATATATCAATTTCCTGTCCTGAACAATTTCTTCCTGCAGCTCAATCATTTTATCAAGCTTTATAATATTAAGATATGTTGTTCCAACAGCTGATGCTATTGCAATATATGCAGCTCGCTCATCCTGCAAAGAACCTTCATAATCCTTTTTGGAAGCTTTTGTTTTATCGTGATTCTTCAAAAATAAATCTAATTCATAATTTGCAAATGCAGGAGCAGCAAATGTCCAATTAGCTTCAGTAGTACCGGGATTTTTGACAAAAGCCGGCGCAAATCCGATATTTGCCATCGGCAATTCACTGGCAAACTGAATTTTTACCGCCTGATAATACTGATCCACGGCAATTGTCGCATTTTTTAAGTCATAATTATTTTGAATCGCTTTATCAATATAACCGGTTAATATACTGTCATTAAAATTATCCCACCATTTGTAATTTATATATTCATACTTAAATTCATTACTTTTAGCTCTTTGCTTATGAAGTTTTGAAATTGAAACTTTCTTAGCCTTTTTTGCCGCAGACTCATCGACAACTGCAAACACCGCAGGTGTACCATGCACTATAATAAAACTTGATAACAATAATGAAATTATAATCTTTTTCAATTTTTCATCCCTTTTAAAAATACTACTTGCTTTTTGTATACCAGTATGATAACATAATACTGTTGCAAATGCAACACATTAATTTTACAACAGGGATAAATCAGATTACCATGCAAAGAGAAAAACACTTTATAAATTCTATATATTACCAATTGGAACAAACGGCGAAATATTGTAAATATTTAGGTAATCAACTATTTGAGAGATTAAATTTACCCATTCCATTAGATGAGTTTGTTATATTAGATACAATTTTTGTTAATGGAGAAATTTGTCAAAGGGATTTAGCAAAACTTATTTTAAAAGATAGACCAAGTACCGGCAGACTTTTAAATTCTTTAGAAGAAAAAGGACTAATCAGAAGGTTTGCCGACACAAAAAATAACAGGCTTGTAAAAAAAACAAAACTAACAGCAAAAGGTCAAAAACTATTGACTCAAATTACTGCTGTATTAAAAGATTATTTTGCCAGCTTACCGGGAATACTTACCGGGGAGAAAGTTCAAGAATTAAAAATCCGAATTCAAGAATTTCGAGAAGGTTTGGAAAAAGAAGTGGAAATGAAAATATAAGAGGTAAAAATGGAAGAAAATACTCAAGAAAAAGATATTCAACAACAAAAAGAAACTAAAGAAAAACCAAAAGGTATTAAAAGAACAATAACGGCGATTTTAGTTATAGTACTTTTAATTGCTGCAGGGATTTATCTTTTTAACGAAATGAAATTTCAATCTACTGATGATGCTTATGTTGAAACAACAACAGTAAATGTTTCACCAAAAGTTTCTGGACAAATTGAAGAAGTTTATGTAAAAGATAACCAATTTGTCAAAGAAGGTGATTTAGTTGCAGTAATTGATGATGCTGATTATAAAATTAGACTTGAGCAAGCGGATGCAAACTATGAAAGGTTAAAATTTGACCAATCAAATGCTCATGCAAATTTGACCGCTTCTCAATCAAATATTGAATTAGCAAAAAAAGATTTGGAAAGATACACCATTTTATACAACCAAGGTGCTGTATCAAAACAAACACTTGATACGGCTCAGGTTAAATATGACAGCGCAAAAGCGAATTTAACCCAAGCGCAGCAAGCACTTTTTTCAACAAACAATCAAACAACCGTAGCAGATGCAAATCTAAAAACGGCAAAAGCGGCTAAAGATAAAGCTGCATTGGATTTATCGTACACAAAAGTGTATGCCCCGCAATCAGGAACAGTTACTTCACGTCGAGTTGAAAAAGGTATGTTTGTTACGGCAGGTTCACCGTTGTTCACTCTTGTACCCGAAGATGTTTGGGTGGTTGCAAACTTTAAAGAAAATCAATTAAAAGATATGAAACCGGGACAAGCCGTTGACATTAAAATTGACACCTATCCAAATCATATTTTCAAAGGCAAAATTGATTCTATTCAAAGAGCATCAGGCGCTAAATCGAGTCTTTTCCCGCCTGAAAATGCGGTAGGTTCATTTGTTAAAATTGTCCAAAGAATTCCGGTAAAAATCATATTCACGGAAGAAATCGATAAAGACAAATATAACATTGTTCCGGGTATGTCTGTCGTTCCGAAAGTAAAAGTTAAATAAACAAGTAGGATCTTATGAGCGCTCAAACAACGATAAACGATGAAAATAAATATTTGCCGGAAAACCCCTGGCTGTCTTGCGCACCAATTTTGCTTGCGGTTTTCATCTATGTAATGGACGGAACCATTGCAAATGTGGCGCTGCCACATATGGCAGGAAGCTTCTCTGCTACAAGAGATGAAAGCATTTGGATTTTAACAAGTTATCTTATTTCATCAGGGATTGTCATTCCGTCTGTTGATTTTTTCAGTAAATTGTTTGGACGTAAAAACTTTTATGTAATCAGCGTATTGCTATTCACCATTGCATCTTTTCTATGCGGAACTGCGACTTCTCTTGGACAAATGGTGTTTTACAGGGTATTGCAAGGAGCCGGCGGCGGCGGGATTGTACCTTTATCACAAGCCATCATGATGGAAAGCTTTCCTAAAGAGCGCCGCGGAACAGCAATGGCGATATTTGGTATGGGGGTAATTATTGCACCTATTGTCGGGCCTATGCTTGGGGGCTGGATCACCGATAACTGGTCTTGGCCTTGGATATTTTTCATAAATGTTCCACTAGGTTGTGTTGCGTCAGTATTAGCAAAAAAATTGCTTTTTGACCCGCCTTATGCACACAAACAAAAAGATGTTAAAATCGATGGCTTAGGATTCACCTTTTTAATCTTATGGCTTTGCACATTGCAAGTATTTTTTGATAAAGGGAACAATGCCGATTGGTTCAATGCTCCTTGGATTTGTTGGTTATTTTCATTTTCTTGCATAGCCGGAATTTCTTTTTTTATATCTCAAATTGTGAGAAAGGAAACTTTGGTTGATCTGAGTGTATTGAAAAATAAAGAATTTGTTGTGGGAACATTTATTCAGGTAATAATGGCATCCGTATTATACGCCTCAATAGCAATTTTACCCCAATTTTTGCAAAGTATGATGGGATATACCGCATTTTTAAGCGGTATGTCGATGATGCCAAGAGGTTTGGGAAGCTTAACCGCAACAGTTGTATGCGCAATTTTTGCAGATAGAGTAGACAAAAGAAAACTTGTCATAATCGGTTTACTGTTTTTAGGCTCTGCGGGAATCGCATTTGGATTTTTAAATCTGCAAATTGCACAATTAAATATTATGATTCCAAACTATGTAATGGGATTTGGACTTGGACTTGCGATGATTCCTATTATTAATTTGTCCATGGAAACACTTTCAAATGAACAAATGACAAATGCTTCAGGACTACAGAATTTATTTAAAAATATAGGTGGTGCTATTGGAACTTCACTTGTTGCAACATTTTTAACCAGATTTGCTCAGATGCATCAGTATATGATGGTCGGCAAATTAAGCGAATTAAACCCTGTCTATATTGAACGAGTGCAGGCGACAACCGGAGCTTTAATGCAATATACAAGCCAAGATGTGGCACACCATATGGCACAATATTCTTTATATGGCACAATGCTTAAGCAAGCAAGCCTGTGGGCATTTATGGACTCTTTCAGAATTTTCGGCATATTATGCTACGCACTTGTACCGTTACTGTTCTTATTTAAGAAAAGCAAAAGCAGATAATAAATGACAAAATAAAAATCAACTTCCTATTGAAGTTGACATTCAACTTTGTCTATGTTAGATTAAGCATTGTCAGAAGTAAAAGTTCGAATACGATTTCCAAATAGCTAAAAACAGCTTATTTTTTGGCGTATTCATGGTATAGGTTAACCCAAGACCTAAAATTTCACGAAATATAAATTACAGGAAAGGTAAAAATCAATGGAAAACAATGAAGAATTAAAGGTAGATGAAGTTACTGAAGCTGCTGAAGTTGTTGAAGAAACAAAAGCTGAAGAAGTTGAAGTAAAAGAAGAAACTGAAACTATTTCTGCATCAGAAGCAGAAGAAGCAATAGTGGAAGTTTCTGAAGAAAAACCTGCACGCGCGAAAAAAGGTCGCGGAAGAAAACAAAAAATCGAAACCACCGAAGAAAAACCGCAATCCGAATGGACTGAGACTGTTGTTCAAATCAGCCGTGTAACAAAAGTTGTTAAAGGTGGTAAAAAACTAAGTTTCAGAGCTATCGTTATTGTAGGTAACAAAAAAGGTCAAGTTGGTATCGGTTGTGCAAAGGCATCAGAAGTTATTATTGCTATCCAAAAAGCAATAGCTGACGGTCGTAAAAATGTTATTACAGTACCAATTTTCAAAACCACAATTCCGCATCCTATTACAGGAAAATCAGGAGCAGGTGCTGTTATGCTAAGACCGGCTTCAGAAGGTACAGGGATTATTGCAGGCGGTGCGGTCCGTTCGGTATTGGAACTCGCAGGTATTGAAAATATTCTTTCAAAATCTTTGGGTTCAAAATCACCTTTGAACGCAGCAAATGCAACAATCAACGCATTAAAAGCTCTGACTCCGTTTAGCGAAGTTGCTAAAAAACGCGGACTTTCAATGGCTGAATTACTTAATTAATAATTTTGTCATTCTGAACTTGATTCAGAATCTAAATAGTAAAATATAAAGTAAAAAAGGAATAAAAAAATGGCAAATAAAAAATCTGAAATGATAAAAATCAAATTGGTAAGAAGCTTAATCGGAACATCTGATAAACAACGCAAAGTTGTAAGAGGATTAGGTTTAACAAAAAAAGACCAAGTAGTTGAACATGCAGCATCAGCTACAATTATGGGTATGGTAAACAAAGTTTCACATCTTGTTGAAGTTGTTAAATAAGACTTTGTTAATAACAGACAATAAAAATAAAAGAAAGAAGGAAAATATTATGGCAAAAAAACCTATAACATTGGAAGACTTAAGACCTGCTGAAGGTGCTACTTCCAGAACAAAAAGAGTAGGACGCGGACGTTCATCAGGACGCGGAAAAACTTCATGTCGCGGACATAACGGAGAAGGTCAAAGATCAGGGAATTCCAGCAAAAGAGGTTTTGAAGGCGGACAAATGCCTGCATACAGAAGACTTCCTAAATTAAAAGGCTTCCAAGTATATGCAAAAGACAATTATGCTCAAATTAACGTTGGCAGATTAGACGCTTTAAAACTTAAAGAAGTTTCTTTGGATTCTTTGAAAAAAGTTATGACAATCCATCCGTCTTGTGTTGGTTTAAGAGTTTTAGGCAACGGAGAGCTTAAATCAGCATTAACAGTAAAAGCAGTATATATTACTCCATCAGCAAAAGAAAAGATTGAAGCAGCAGGCGGAAAGGTTGAGATAGTATAATGGCACAAGGTATTAAAGCACCTACAACAGAAGATTTGATGTCAAT
>CAMOQI010000052.1 GCA_946622835.1 uncultured Candidatus Melainabacteria bacterium | reverse complement strand
ATTAAAAGAATATAAATTTGATTTTTATACTTTAGCAAGAAAAGAACAATTAGGTAATTTTTACATATCTCCCGATTTAGTTAAACCGTTAAAAACAGGGATGAAAAAATTAAATAACAATATGGCTAAAGATAACAAAAAAACATCCGTGTTCCCTTATACTCCGGATACAGAGCCAATTGATTTGGATTGTGTGGATACAATAAGTATGTATGATGAAAATGCAAAAATTGCCATTGTACAAAAAGAATATCGTCTTAAACAAAAAGAAAACAAATATGTACATGCTTATGAATATGTTTTAACTAACAAAAGTAATTTATCAGCATCTGTTACGGCAACAAGCGAAAGACTTGCAGCCCTTAAGGATGTAACAACAGAATCATTTGTCGATTTGGACAGACTTGATTTGATTGATACAGTTGGGACATTCCCTCCGGTATTAATTATGACTGCGGGGACATCAGCATTGTTAAGTGTTCCAAACTGGGTAAGACTAGCCAGAATCACAGCCGAATCAAAAAGATTCTCAAATGCTTTACCTGAAAATTATGAACTCAAAAGGCAATCAAGTATGCGAATTTTATGTTTAAAATATAAAGATGATCCAAAACCTCTTAACTTTAACATTAAATTTGCAGACGGAACAGTTCATAATATTACATTCTAATGCAGGTTTTGCGTAATATAAATTGTTATAAATATGTAGTTGAATTTTCAACTACATATTTATTATATTTTTGTCAGTTTATTATATAATTTTAGTATGAAAAAGATTAAAGCAATATATTGTGATTTTGACGGGACAATAACAAAAGAGGATTCTGTTAATCTTTTTTTTGAAAAGTATGCTTCCGAGAAATGGATGGATTCTGAAAAGCTTTGGATTGAGGGTAAAATTTCTTCCAGAGAAAATGCAATTATTCAGGTTGGTTTGTTGAAAAATGTTTCTGAAGAACAATTGGAAGATTATATAAATGCCATTGAAATTGACGATTATTTTTTGGATTTTGTTGACTTCGTAAAATCAAAAAATATAAAATTAACTATTTTGAGTGACGGATTTGATTTGTTTATCCAAAGAGTTCTTGATCGTTATAATTTGGATATCCCTTATTATGCAAATAAACTTACATATAAAAACGGTAAATTTAGTATTGAATTTCCGTATTTTAATGAAGATTGCGATAAAAAAGCCGGCATGTGTAAGTGTCAAAAAGTTAGAGAAAACAGTTTTTGTTATATAGGTGACGGTACAAGTGATTTGTGTATTGCATCAAAAGCGGATTTACTGTTCGCATCTAAAAATTTGCATAAGTATTGTAAAGATAATAATATAAAACATTCGCATTTTACATCTTTTAGGAATATTATAGATGTATTAAAAAAGGAGACTGAGCATGCGTAAGATTTTTTTATTAGGTTTCATAGTTCTAACACTGCTATCTTTTATTCAACCGTCGTTTGCTTGGGATGTAAAGACAACAGAAGAGCTTCAGACAAGAATGAATTCTGTCGGATTTAGAATATTAAATTCCAATCGAATTGAAAAAAGATTTATATTTATGGCAATTAATAGGGTTTATACAAGAGATTTTTGGACAGATGTCAGCTCAGTTAATCGTACAGTATGGGTTAAGCCCGTCGTAATCCCATATATTGACACTGACGATGAGTTGGCTGCAATTTTAAGTCATTCTATTGCTCATGGTGTTGATTCTTATGAGGGCGTTTTAAGGGGTTACATTTCCATATTGAATTATTGGGTTGCGCCTAATAAATATGATTTAAAAGCCGATAAAACCGCAGTTGATTATATGATTAATGCTGATTACAATCCTCTTGCATTAATTACAATTTTAAATAAAATTGGTAAGCAATACAGATATGATATCTTGTCCAACCATACCCTTGTGTCAAGAAGAATGATGCTAATTTATGAATATATTTATACAAAATATCCGCATATTCTTGTAGACAATGAGTATAAGGATAACTTGTATTATCAAAATTTCTTATTAATTTCAAGAGATAACAGAATGAAGTTGTTAGAAAAAGTAAAAACAAATTCGAAAAAGAAAATTAATTATTCTTATTAATATGAGAAATATTTGTTTTAAATTAATATTAACTATATTCTTGTGCTTGGCTTTTTGTGCAGAGGTCAAAGTTTTTGCTGTCGAAAATAAAGTTCGGATAGAAGACGAACTTTTGCAAAATGATTCTTTTAAATCACAAACGAAAATATCAAAGAAAAAGATCAACGCCCCAATCACTGACGAACTTTTAAATCCGGCCTTGTATGAAAATTCTCCGTTCAGATTGAGTGCATATGTAAATAAATATGCAAACCAACCAATAGATGATGAATTATTGAAAGATAATAATTTTAAATCAATCTTAAAAAACGTAAGAAGAATAAATCCAAAGAACAAATATGATTTTACAAAAAAACAAATTCCTATAAAAATAAAAATCGCAAAACAGTTAAAATCAACCCGTCAAATATTAGAAGGTTCGACAATACCCTTTGTGGCAGAACATGATTTTGAAATAAACAGTAAAAAATATAATCGGGGAACTACTATTTTAGGCAGAGTAGAAACGATTTCAGCATCCGATAAAATGGGGACACCCGAATGTATAAAAATCAGTAATTTTTATATTCCGGGTTCTCAAGAAATTAATCTGTACGGTTCAATTTCAAAATCGGGAGCAAACAGGTCAATATGGGTATATCCATTGTATCAAGCAGGAAATATTTTGCTTTATGCCGCAGGGTTTGCAGTTGTGCCGATTCATGGTGGGAGGGCAAAATTGCTGACTTCAGAATCTTTTACAGTGTTTTATGAAACACAATAGCTTGTATTTAAGCATATTTTGTAATAATTAATTACAAAACTCTTTATTTTTTAGAATTTTCGCGATATTATAGTGAATAACTAATGTAAGACTTCAAAATGTATTAGGCGTGTGGGAAGATGGCGATATTAGAAAAAGATCTTATAACTAATTTAAACAGAGTTAACGATGAAAATACACATAAAGCCGGCAGGCTTAATGTATCTGACCAGGAATTATCAAATATTGATAAACAATATTGTACCTACGGGGATAAAATTCATGCTGATGCAAATCCTAAAGTATTTAGGGACTGTAACGGCGTTTTTATGTATGATTCAGAAAATACACCGTTTTTAGATTTGGAAATGTGGTTTGCTTCGTGCAATTTGGGCTACAAAAACAAAAGAATCAGAGATGCCGTTGTTGACCAGATAGACACTTTGCCGCAAATTTCTTCTCATTTTCAATATGATTATAAAGTTTTATTATCAGAAAAAATTGCAAAAGCAAATATAGAAAGATTTGGGACAAAAGGCCGTGTACATTTTAATGTCGGCGGTTCTCAAGTTATAGAAGATGCTTTAAAACTTGTCAGAAATTATACTCACAAAAGCAGAATGTTCTCATTTTTCGGCGGTTTCCACGGACGCACTTTAGGTGCCAGCTGTTTAACCGCAGGGTATAGATATAGAAAACCTTTCGGACATTTTGCGGATGAAGCACATTTTGTTCCGTATCCGTATTGTTTCAGATGTCCGTACGGCAAACGCTGCGATTCTTGTAATTATTATTGTGTGCAGCAGTTAAGACGTGAATTTGAGGATAATTGCTCAGGTATATATGATCATTCTTCTAAGGAATGTTCAATGGGCGCATTTTTTGTTGAACCCGTTCAAGGTTCAGGCGGATATATTGTGCCACCAAAGGGATATTTTAAAGAATTAAAGAAAGTTTTAGACGATTTCGGTGTTCTGCTTGTAGACGATGAAATTCAAATGGGTTTTTATAGAACAGGAAAATTATGGGCGATAGAACATTATGGTGTAAAACCCGATGTTATTACTTTTGGTAAATCCTTAACAAACGGATTAAACCCGCTCGGCGGGATGTGGGCAAAAGAAGAATTAATAAATCCTGAAGTATGGCCAAATGGCAGAACTCATTCAACTTTCTGCAATAATCCTATCGGGATGAGAGCCGGATACGAGGTTATGCAGACGTTTGAAGAAGGTGATTTTGAAACGGAAATAGCTAATAAAGGCAAATATTTCTTAGACGGATTAAAAGATTTGGAAAAACGCCATAAACGTATTGGAAATGTTGATGGCTTGGGTCTGGCTTTGAGAATAGAATGTGTTACAGAAGATGGCTATACTCCTGATCCTAAATTGCTTCATGATATTTTAGCAGAAGGTTTGAAAGGCGATTTAACATATAACGGTAAAAAATGCGGAATAATCCTTAATAAAGGAAGCCATTATAATAATACAATAACTTTGGTTCCCGCCGTAACAATATCTTATGCCGAAATCGATATGGCGCTTGACTTGCTTGATCAGTTATTTACGAGGTTGTCATAGTGACACATAGCATAGACTTTGAGTTACTTCATTCCGAAATTCAAGATAGGCGTGAAAAAAAGGCTGTTTTATTGTTTCACGGACTTACGGGAAGTCCTTTTGAGATGCGCAAATACGGTGATTTTTTATTCAAAAACGGCTATGATGTTTTTTGCTATTCATTCCCTGGGCATGGGGACAGAATTAGTGAAATTGAAACCGTTACTTGGATGGATTGGTGCAATTTTGCACAAGAGAAATATGATATTCTAAGAAATAATTATAATGAATTTTTTGTTTCAGGTTTGTGCCTTGGAGCTTCAATGGCGGTGTATTTGGCTGAGAATAATGATGATATTACGGGGATTGTCGCTCTTTCTACAACATTGTTCTTAGACGGCTTTTGTATTCCTTGGACAATATCTTTGCTTCCTTTTGCCTTAAGTACAATTATAAAATTTTATTATACTTTTCCGGAGGATGATTGCTTTGGGGTAAAAAATGAAAGAACGAGAAAAAGTTTAGCAAAAATTACCGCAAAAGTTGATATTGGAATGGATAATTATCCGCTAAATTGTGTTGAAGGGCTTTTAAAATTATCAAAAAATGTCAGACAAAATCTTAAAAAAGTCAGTTGTCCTGTTTTATGTATTCATTCAAAATATGATAATTTATCAAGCCCAAAAAGTGCCAAAGTTGTCTTAAAGGGTATTTCTTCTGAAATCAAGCAATATGTAGAATTAAATGATAGTTATCATATGATTTTATATGATAATGAAAAGGAATTAGTAATGAATACGGTTAAAGATTTTTTAAACAAAGTTGTTCATGCGGAAAGTGAAAAAGAGGTCGTATGTATTTAATTATTCCAATTGCAATTTTTGTAAATTTAGCTGCCATAGTCGGGTTATCGTTTGTTCTTTTTTATAATTTTGTGCACCCCAAAAACAAGGCCATTTTTGGATATTATATTGCTGGAAATATTTTTTTATATCTTGTATTATTGGGATTGGTTATAATTCGGGAATGGATTTTAAAACCAAATTTATCTTGTTTTGTCTTAGCTTTATGTATAATTTCGCCATTTGTGATAGGAAAACTTGTCAAATATGAAACGTTAAAAAAATACACAGTTATTCAGATAATATTTTTTATTATTAGCCTGGTTACTCTGCTTATATAATGATTATAACCTGCAAAATTAAATTTTAGAATTCAACTATTAAAAATTTTATTGAAGAGAGTTTTGATTGTTATTTATGTGTTCACACAAACGATAAAAGGGAATATTTAAAAGAGTTTATTAGGATTTTGCAAAATATATATAAAACGAAAGGATATTAAGAAATGAAAAAATGTAAAATAACGGTGTTGAAACGAAATTTTGATGAGGAACTTGCGAGGGAATACGGAGTGGAAGGGCTTGGAGCATGCCCAATACATAAAGAAGGACAGATTTTTTATGCGGATTGGGAGTGTCCGAAAGGATTTTGCAATGAGGCTTGGAAAGCTATATATCAATATGTATTCACACTTGCGCATGGCGGCGCGACAAACGAACTCTTTTATTATGGCGATTGGATAAGAAATCCCGGAGTTGCAATATGTTCATGTAATGACGGTATTCGGCCGGTGATATTCAAAATAGAAGCAGGGGAATAGTATATGGTAAATTCGTAAAATACTTAATATATATATGGAGAAAAAAGGGGGTACTTTACAATAAAAAACTTTTAAGTTATAATAGGAACGGAGCCGAGATATGTAAGGCTGTAGTAATCCTCAGTAGCTCAATGGCGGAGCATTCGACTGTTAATCGAAGGGTTGCTGGTTCGAGTCCAGCCTGGGGAGTTTTTTCTATTATTAGGGGTTGAATTGACTTCAACCCCTTTTATAATGCCATTTCCCAGAGTTCGATTGTTGGCAAATTTTTGGATTAAATTGTTGTAAATTATCAGATAGATTGAGAAAAGTACCCCCGGAAGTTTGTGTAGATTATCAGAGAGATTGAGAAAAGTACCCCCGGAAGTTTGAGAATATTCTCAAACTTTTTACATTTAGGTGGAAATATTCAAAAACTCTCTGATAAAAACTCTCAAACTCACTGATTGCAGATTATCAGAGAGATTGAGAAAAGTACCCCCCGAAAGTTTGAGAGAATTCTTAAACTTTTTAAATTTTGGTGGAAATCTTTCAAAACTTACTGATACAAATTCCAAAACTCTATGATAATTCACTCTCAAACTAACTGATACTTTTTTGATAAGTTATTTGTTGATATGTGTTTAATTA
>CAMOQI010000051.1 GCA_946622835.1 uncultured Candidatus Melainabacteria bacterium | reverse complement strand
ATTTATTCAATATATAGATTTTTCACTCTAAGCGGATGGTATCTTCCACAGGATACTTTTAAAAATCCAAATTCCGGACGAATAGAAATAATCAATAATCAAATTGTTCCGACTTATGTTATAAATAATGCAATAAAAGAAGTTAAAGTCCCCGAGTTCCCAATATTTATAATGAAATTAACCGAGCTGAAAAAAGCCTTATATAAACTTCCCACGACAAAAAATGTATTTATAAGACGATACGGATTCCCTGCAAGGATTCAAATTATAATACACGAAAGAGAACCTGTTGCAATTATAAAGACCGACTTAAATGCAAAACCTTCAATATTTTTCACCGCGGATGAAAAGCTGATAACCCACGAAAATTATATGAAACTGGGAAATTACTCCTATGCCCTTAAAATTATTGCAACAGCCCAAAGTATTAAAAATGATATCACACCATCTAAAATCCACGAGATCGAACAAATAGTTAAATATGTTGAAAGATACTCCGATCAAAAAGTCCAATATATAGATTTTCGCAATCCAAACGACGTTTTTGTAAGAATAAAAACAACAAGTATACGTCTGGGCACAATAGACAGTACAATTGAAGAACGCATTAAACGTATCTATACAATTTTACCGCAAATCTCAAAAGTTAACTCTGAAATTAAGTATATTGACTTAAGTTGGGATAAGGTAAATTATCTTAAATTGAAGAAGAATAAAACAGAAAATTAATTGTCGGTATTGACCATGAACTTTAATAACGAATATAAAAAAATAAAATCCCTGATTTCTAATGAACTTTTACAAATAGAAAAAAAGCTTACAGACTCCATCAATGTACAGCCGCCGCTAAACAACGCACTTAAAGAGTTTCTGACACTCCCATCCAAACGTATTCGCTCGGTTATACCAATTCTTTTTGAAAAATCACAAAATATTGAACTGTCTGATTCTCAACTGGAATTTTTAGCAATAATTGAACTTATACACAATGCTTCCTTAATTCATGACGATATTATAGACGAATGCCAAACAAGACGAGGACATAAAACAATCGGAGCAGATTTTGATAACAAACTTGCGGTAATAAGCGGAGATTATATCCTATCAGTTTGCATACAAAAACTAACAGAAATAGGAAACCTAAAGCTTATTGATGAAATCTCAAAAACAATAAACTCAATGTGCATAGGTGAAATAAACCAAAATTTTAACCTGTTTAAACTCGGAACAATAGAAGATTATATTGAAAAAACAAAAAACAAAACAGCTCATCTGTTTAAAACGGCTCTTTTTGGCACTTCATTGCTGGGAGAAAAACAAAACCTTCATCTTGCCCAAGAACTGGGGTTAAACATAGGAATAGCTTTTCAAATCAGAGATGATATATTGAATTTTACATCCTCCCAAACCGATAAACCAATAAACAATGATTTGACCCAAGGAATATATAACGCCCCTGTTATTCTTGGCAATAAAGATGACAACTATCAATCAGGTATTGAAAAAACAAAGATTTTATTGAATAATTATACAAACAAGGCAAAAAAACTTGTTCTAAATCTTGAACAAAACGCATATCAAAATGCTATATTAAAATTTTTGGAGCTTTTAGAAGATGTTTGAAAATTTAAAAATATCCATAAATAAAAAAATAGAAGAATCTTGGCAGAAATTTAAATCAAAATTATCGGAGAAAAATCGCACATCCATTGAAAATTTTGAGGAAAAATATAGAAAATACAAACAAAGCGCCCTTTGTGAAATTATTGAAACTGTCGTATTTGTACTTGTTATGGTAATAATAATAAGATTTTTTATAGGAGAAATTCGTTGGATACCGTCAGGCTCAATGAAACCAACACTTATAGAAGGTGACAGAATCATTGTTGAACGTTATTCAAGATTTTTTAAAGGCCCCGACAGAGGAGATATAATGGTGTTTTATCCGCCCTCAACAAATCTGTCAAAAAATATATTGCCTCTTTTTTCAAGATTAACAGGAATCTTTTGCAAAGACGTTGCCTATATAAAAAGAGTTATAGGGCTTCCCGGCGACAAAATAGAGATCAAGCCGGAAGCTGACGGCAGCGCCTATGTTTGGATAAATAACAAAAAATATGAAGAAGATTATATACAAAACATTTATGAATATCCCGCATGCCCCGACAGCGGCGCAGATATAATGATTTTGGCAAACGAACAAGTAATGAAATGCGGACCGTTTACTTTGGGAAAAGACAGCTATTTTATGATGGGAGATAATCGCGGAAGCTCCTTTGACAGCAGATATTGGGGCACACTAAAACAAGACCGATTCATAGGACGGGCAGTTGCGGTATTTTGGCCGCTGAACAGATTAAAAGTTTTGCATAAATTAAAATAATTTTTATGCTTTTAATGATATATAATCAAAAGAAACGACCCTTTAAAGGGTCGTTTTCAGATTATATTTTATACTTCTTAGAAAGTTCCTACAGGCTTTTTCTGAGGAGTTGCACCCGGAATTGATTGCCAATTAGCAGCCATAATCTTTTTGAAAGATTTTAGTGCTGTATCTTCCAGCTCGCCTAATTCATCAGCTTCCATAATCAATTCTCTAAGGGGCAATAACGCTCTTTGATCTCTGAGAACACCTAACGCAGCCGCTGCTCCCGCACGTACCAATTCGTTTTCGGAACGATTTTTCATAACATCGATTAGAGCAGGAACTGCTTTTGTATCATTCAATTTGCCCAATGATGTTACTGCATAAATTCTTACATTTACCCATTCATCATATAGCATATTAATAATCTTATCTACAGCTTTTTTGTTTCCGATTTCGCCCAAAGCTCTTGTTGCATCACATCTTACATTAACTTTTTCATGATCTAAAGATTCAATCAAAGCATCTGTTGCAACATCACCAATTTCAATTAAAGCATCCGTTGCAGTGATGCAAACTTGCGGATTTTCATCATTCAAAGATTCCACAAGCGGCTCAACAACAATAGCACCGCCCAAACGACCCAATGCTCTTGCTGCACGAACTCTAACGTCAACGTTTCTGTCTTCACGTAAAGATTCAATCAAATGAATTGTAGCCTTTGAATCACCCAATTCACCTAATGCTCTTGCTGCATACAAACGAACAGAACCGTTTTTATCATTTTTTAAAACATCTATTAAAGGCTCAACCGCCTTTGAATCACCCATTTCACCTAACACACGAGCGGCATTATAGCGAACCTTTTCTGAATTGCTCGTTCTTAAGTCATTTAGTAATTCGTCAAATGTCTTTTTTACTTGTTTTTTCTTACTGTTCACACTAATTGTCATTACTTGCCTCCGACACTACTTCAATAATTTTCACACCTACTTCTATATAAAGTTTTTATTTCGAAAATTATTGCCTTATTTTTTATTTTTTATTAACTTTTGTTTACAATTCATATATTTAGTTGTTTCCCGTTACCTACAAGTGCTAATTATAGATTCTTATTAAGGGTAATCTGTACACTTATTTTACATGTACTACCAGTATAACACATTCATTTCAAATTTTAAACTGTTTTATATAAATTATTTCAATAATTTATATAAATGTTTTATTAATAATGGGATGATTGCAATATACATTAAAAGTGCAATTAATATTTCTTAACGGTTTACTACTAACATTTGATAGTAATAATAAACTCCGAACCGACCCCTAATTCACTATGGACAGTGATTTTCCCGTTATGTTTAGCTATAATCTTTTGACTGATTGCCAGACCCAATCCTGTACCTACTCCTACACCTTTTGTAGTATAACCTGCAGTAAAAATTTTATTTATATTCTCTTTGGGTATCCCTTTTCCGTCATCTTTAAACCTGACAACCAATGTAGAATCTTTATATTCTGTAGTTATTACGATTTGTCCCTTATCTTTAATCGCTTGGCAGGCATTTACAAGAATATTTGTAAAAACCTGATTCAGCATATTCGGATAACATTTAATAGGGGGAATATTTCCATAATTTTTCACAATTTCTATCTTATTTTTTGTTTCATGACGAATAAGCTCAAGTGTCAAATCTATTTCTTTGTTTATATCAGCTTCTTGGAGCTCAGATTCGTCCAAACGTACAAACTTTTTCAAAGAAGATACAATGTTACTTATACGCTGAATTGCTTCTGAATCAAGTGAATTTATTTGCTTAAACATTTCTTTTATATCTTTTTGTTCAATTTGATCAATTAATTTTGCGATGATAGAATTGTTAGATTTTATAGAAGCAACGGGAGTATTAATTTCATGAGCAACCCCTGCCACAAGCTGACCTAAAGAAGCCATTTTCTCGGAATTTATCAGCTGTAATTGAGTTTCTTTCAACTCATCTAACGCAGCTTTTAAGTCTTTTACGTTTTTAGCATTCTTCTGGTACAGTTCTGCTCTTATTATTGCGTTACCCAGTTGTGCGGAAACCGCTTCAAGAATTTCGATCTCTTCATTCAATTCTCGTTTTTGCCAACTTAAAAGAACAAGCGCTCCTATCATTTTTTGCAGATGAAAAACCGGCACTATCACTCTTAAAACAGACTGTTTAAACGGTTCGGCTTCAAGGTATTCCGATAGTGAATAACTTATGGAAATCTTATTAGACATCAACTGTTTCATTGCATAAGCGTCAAAAGATATTTGAGAGCCGGTAAAATTATTTTCTCCGCACGTTTCAACAACCTTAAAGCCATCCTCAAAGGCTGAAGCGTAATACGTTTTGAAACATCCGAACATTATTGACAATTCTTTTAACGCAGAACTTAAAATGACAGATATATCCATAGATTCTCTTATACTATTAGATAATTTATTAATAAGCGCAATTCTTATCGCTTGAGCCTGCGCTTTCAGCCTGATTTTTTGCAATTCTTCATTTTCTTCTTCGAGCTTAATCAGTTTATCTTCAAAAGCTTTTCTTTCTTCTTGATTATCCTTTAAAAGCACATCCGAACTCACGTCAACCAGAAAAATTATAGTATATGACCCGCGTTTAACAGCAGTCATATCATAAAAAACTGTCTGTCCCGTGCGTGTAGAATAGAAAACCCTTGCAAAAAAATTCTCTTTTGAAACTATTGCCTGAAATATAGGAGAACATAAATCAACGTCTTCACTATTCATCGGGCAGATTTCAAAATTCATACTGTGAGCAAATCTTCTGATATTTTCAAAATTATTGAACACCCTGCGAAAAGTATTGTTAGTAAAAACAACTTTCTCATAATCTTTTATGATTATTACAGGATCCCTAAACTGATTAAAAAAATCAAACTTCCTCATGGAAATATTGTACCATGATTATTCAAAGATTACCATTGCATAATAAAAAACCACCGCATAAACGGTGGTATTATCGATTTATTAAAAATTATTAGTCTTCTATAGCTTTAACATCTTCTACATTATCATCCGACACTTCTTCTTGGAAACCTGTCCTGATAGATGATTTATCTGAAGAAATATTTTTATCTTTTAGTTTTGTAATTTGTCTTGCTAATTTATCAGCCAATAAGTCAACGCTTGCATACATTGATTCGGCAGCTTCTTCAAGTGTTATAGTTCCAGCGTTTGTCTTACAAATAACTTCCGCAATATGTTTTCCTTCCGCTGCCGGATTTTTAATAACAGACAAAACAACATCTATTGCTTGAATTTGATCGTATCGAGTCGCAACTTTTCCTATTTTTTCTTTAACGTATGCCTTGATTGCATCTGTAATTTCTATGTTTCTGCCGTTTACGTGTATGTGCATTTAAACCTCCAAATTTTCATATACCGATACGAAATCAGTATAACACAACATAATTAATTTTTAAAGGGTAAATTTAATCATTCGTCAGCTAAAAATTGAGGCAGTTCAACATCCGGAGTTCCGATAACTCTAACCAATTCCAAAACAGATGCTTTCATTTGACATTTTTGCGAAGAACCGCTAAAAAAATCTCTGTAAAAACATCCTTCACAGTTGCAGCCTCTTTTATAACATTCCAAAGCAGTTGTAGTCCACCTTCTGACAGCAACCGATCTTCCCATATCCCTACTTCTAAACAATTTATATAATCTCCACTTGTCTTCTATACCAACCGATATCAAACAATATATATCGGACACTCTCCCCAAAGCCGTATATATCAATCACTTACGACTCCATATTTCAATTATAAAAAATAAGATTTATTTTTCAAGGTGCAACCATGTTGATATGAAGTTTTGTAACATATACTTGAATTTCAGGCATAATAAGCTTTTTATATTTTGAATTCAGCTAAAACCATGTCGATACATGGTTTTAGAAATTTCATTACATGCAAAACCATGTTCTGACATGGTTTTACATGGTTTTATAATATATTAAGTTTTGTAAAAATTAAGCAGAAATCATTATTTTTACACAAAGTCAAGATATAACATTTGAGAAAATGCGGGCAAACCATGCCCGCATTTTCAACGGCTGTCCCGCGAAAGCGGATAGACCGACTCATGCACTCCGGTCAACAGCCCCTCAAACACCCCTTCCGCCACATTGCATGCCCTATATAATCAAGGGAGAATTCGGTTTTAAGAGTGTTTGATTTATTTATTTCACATTATCAGAATACATTTTCCGAAATCAGTTTTCATTGGACGTTCTAACTATCTTTTACATCCTTAATTTTTACCCTTTCCGGCAATAGTTTTTTTCACCAAATTCTAAAAAAATATCTCCAAAAGGAGAATATTATGGCTTGTAAGATGT
>CAMOQI010000050.1 GCA_946622835.1 uncultured Candidatus Melainabacteria bacterium | reverse complement strand
CCACGTGTTAAAGAACGTAAAAAATACGGTAGAAAAAGAGCTCGTAAGAGATTTCAATTTAGTAAACGTTAATATACAAAATCTATACGAAAAAGACTCCGTAAGGAGTCTTTTTTATAGGATAAATTAATATTGGATAAGTCAGTTACGGAATTATTTACCCCACCTAGTTGGAGAACATTGTGAAAGTTTTTTCTATCGCTTTTGAAATAATATTTTTAACCGAATCAACTTCTGCTGCGATTGATGCAATTTCAGCGTCAAGTTTTTTGGTTTTCATATCGATAGTGTCTTCTTTGTAGTTAAGCTCGGCTTTTTTAGCGGCAAATTCAGCTTCTGCTCTTGCAATCGCATCAGAATCCGCAACCTCAACCATATATCCTGTTTCATTGTATCTGGTTTGATAATAGTATCCGTCTTGATTTAGTGAGCACATAGAGTATCTGCCGTTTTTGAGTACGGTTTCTAAGTATTCGTTATCGTCAATTGAGCTATCGTATCTCCAGCCGTGTTCTAATATATTGTTAAACAACTCATCGTAGAAGGATGCAACTTTTTCTTCCATGTCCATTGGTTCGGTGTTTTCGTTTGCAATATATTTGTATCCTGCATTATCCGTTACAAGAGTAGAGGTTTCAAGGCTTTTTCCGACAACATATTGGCTGCCTGCACCTTCTAAACCGTTGACATAATATGTCAAAAATGCGTTCATCATATTGGATAGGCTCAATGCATAATAAATGTCTGTATTGTCTTTTTTGAGTTCGCCAATACGGTTGTTTTCAACGGCATTTAAGTATGCGGAGTTTTCTGTCATTGAAGAATCGCTGGGTCTTGAGCCAATATCTTCAATATCATTTTTGTTTAAGAATGTTTTTAATGTCATAGCATAGGCAAATTTTAACGCTCTTGAAGATGCATCATCAACGTTCAGACCTTTGTTGTTAACAGTACCGGTCGGGTCATATCCTAAAATACCTGAGAAAGTGTCTAACATACGTGTTGCGGCTTCTATAAAATTTTCAGTTCCAAATGAGCCGTTGTCTCCGTTGGGGGTTTTGCTATTTGACATTAATACAACATTTTGAGATAAAATATCTCCTAATGTCATGCGTTGAAGTTCTTGTTCATAGTGATTAATTACACCATTTACAACGATTGTGAAATTGCGACCTTTGTTATTATTACTATCTCTAATTTCGTCCCAATCAAGATCATTGACAGTGGTATTAAGAACATCACCTGCCCCTTGGAGTTTTATTGTTTCGTCTTTTTCGCTTATCTTTTCTATAACTCCATTTACATATTTGCCAAATTTAGTTTGATAATCGTATAAATCTTTATTGATATGCGCAAGTATTTTACTTCTTGCATCTGCTCTTTCTTGAACGCTGTTGAGTTGGCTATATCCTTTAGCAGCCTCAATAGCGTTTGTTAAAGCAATATATGTTTCATCTTCTTTTAAACTTTCTTCTTCAAACTTTTCAGGATCTGGAGATTTTTCTTTTTGCGCTTGCACATATGCGGCTTTATCCGCTTCTAATTGACGAGCAATATCTTTTTCAATAGTTGCCGTGTCACCTTGAGTTGCGGCTTTTTGTAATGATTTTAATCTGTTTACTTCGGTTTGGTACTGAACTAATGTAGGTAATACGGTTCCCTCGGCATTCTTATTTTCTTTATAAGCCAATTGAGACCAGTCGATAACTAATTTACCGATTTTATCACTCAAAATTATATCAGACAAGGTCATAACATCGGCACCGCCTTTGATTTGCGGTTCAGCGCCGATACCTCTGTTTGTATTATATCCTTGAGATACATCATCGTCTTTTACTTTAGTTAAAGTTACGGAATTATTATCGTCAAGTGCTGCATCATAATCGTTTTTAGTAATAGCTTTTGCTGTCGGATCTGTGATAAGTCCTTGAGCAATCAACGCAGAGATGAATTTGTCACGTTGGTCTTGTAATGATTCTCGTGTATTTGCATCTGTTTTTCTTAATGCGGCAGGGTTTCCTGTTTTATCTATTCCTGCTGCTTTAGCGGCTTCCATAAATGCCGTATTCAACACAATAGCGCCTGACGGCGTTGTGACCATATAAGGGTCGTAGTCATTCGCTGCAGACGGCATCATCAATAAACCATATGTCAATCCGTAGGAACCGTCCATTCCGTCCGGTTGCCATACTAATTTGGTGGCATTAAGAGCTTGCGCATAGTCATTCGCAACCAAAGACATCTGGTTAGTGATGTTCAGTTTCTCCTGAGCTAACGCAGTTGACTTGTATTCACAATGAGCCTTTCTGGCTGTCAGACATAAAAATCTTGCTTGTGAAGCTGCCAATCCCATTTTTTCGTAATCCTTTCGACATGTGTCACTTGTTTGCTTATCCATGTTTACGGCATTTTTTATATAAACTTTAAATAATTAGAGTTGTTTTGTTACAAATGTTTACAATAAAAATAACTAAGAAATTAGTTTTATTAAGAGATTTATTAAAAATAATATTTATAATTATTGTAAGATAAGACAGTCATAAATTTTATCAATTTTATCTTTCATTTCGACAAATTGGCTTTTTAAATCCTCAAAACTGTTAATCGTAGCAAAACGCTTTTCAACTTCCGTCAAAATTTCTCGATGTTTTTTCTCCAGTTGTTCGGGGGTTACAACGATTCTTTCGTGGATTATAAACATCAATACTACAACTATTATCGGGGCATAGTTAACAAATACTTCCATAAATTTTCTCCTTTTTTTATTTTACAAAACAATAGGCCAATAAAAATCAACCAGATATGATGCAGCATCGAAAGGGTGAGATAAAAATTTTAATTCTTTTGTCTGCTTTATTTGGCTGTGGGTCGGGATATCAATTTTTGATGAACCCTCTATATATCGCAAGTTGTAAATGTTATACAAAAGTTTTTCACATTTTGGTGAAATATATAAACCTATTTCTCCTTTAGCGTTTCGAACTTTTGCGTTAAAAGCCGCAACTCTGTTTTTAATAGGCGGATTGAATGATTTTATTTTAATTTCAACTTCATAACCGTAAGATTCAAGGGTTTTCTTAATGATGACATAGTTTGTATATTCACTTGTGCAGCTTCTGTTATCACCGGATGCATCTCCGTTTATGATTATTTTTCCTTGATGATTGGGATATTTTGTATGAAAAAGTTCACAAGTTTTTGCGGTTGTGGTATTTTCCAGAACAAGTTCATCAAAGTAAAAAACTTTATCGTCGGTTTTGTGTGCTAAAACCCATGCCATAGGATCAACATTGAAGTCGCAACTTATGTGCAAGTCCATTTCTTTTTGGTAGCGAATTTCGTGAATATTGTCAGAGCTAAAGCCTTTAACAACAAGGTTTGTGCTGAAATCTCCGGGGTTTCCCATTACAAAAATATCGTAATATGATTTGTCATAAAGTTTCTTCAGTTCATCACAAAAACCTTCGGGAAGATATATGTTTTGGGTTGTGGGAGCGCAAATTAACCTGTAATTCGGAGCCGGATTTTCGTAAAAAGTTTTATAAATCCAACCTTTTTGAACTTCAGGATTCGTGTGCCCAAAAATCCGATAGGTGAAATTTTTCCAATCGGGCTTGGCTTTTTGTCTCATTCGGGCTATGAGCATTTTAAATGTATCATAGGGAATGTCAGACATCTCTTCAATTTCTGCAAACCCCAGATTTAAAGATTTGAGTTTATTCGGTTCGTCAAAGTGCCTAAAAAGTATTTCGGAACCGTTGCAAAAAATGATTTTTTGGAGTGCGCTAATCCATTTATAATCTTCTCCTTGCTTAAATCCGAAATTATCAAGATGTTCAAAATAAGTTTTAAGGGTTGTATCTCTGACAAGGGTATAGGTTTGAGCGCCGACAAGCCCTATTATTCCGGGGAATTTTATTGCAAGCAGTATACCGAGTAAGGCTCCGGCAAAAGTTTTACCGGAGCCGTAACCGCCTTGGTACACTGCAACGTCTAACGGGAAATTGTGCGGAATTTCTAAAAATTCCCGTTGAGCATTAAGCAGTTTATACTTCATTGCGATTACCTCATATCTTTTTCACTTTCTTCTGCTGTTAAAAAATTATTGGCATTTTCAATTCCATACTGTTCTATCGCAAATTTAAAGCACTCAAGCCAATCTATACGTTGCTTTACATCGTCGATTGCGGCAAAAGAATTTACAACATCAAATAATTCTTTTAGTTTAGCTTTACGTTCAAATGTTGCTTTGCGGTCACCATAGTGGTAGATGTATGAGGAATTCCTTATTTTATCATCGATTTCAACAAGGAAAATTCTTCCTCTATCGTGTGCTAAAACAGATTCTTTACCGAGTTTGAAATTTGAAATAATTTCTGCGGTTTTTTCAACCATAGGAACTATAACTTTTCTGTTAATGGATTCCAAAATCATATTCAAACGAGCCTCTTGACCGCTTACGGAATAATTGATTTCGGTTGCTGTTCTGTCATAGTTTTGAATATTACCTGTCATATTTTTAAATATTCCTGTTGCACTTTCAATGGTTGATTTAAAGTAATTTAAGAAATCCCATCCTTGCATAGCTCTGTCAAAAGATATCGGAGCAGGAGGTGCGGTCATTAAAGAGGCATCATATTCAACGATTTTGCCCGGATGAATGTCTTGCTCTCCTTTAAAACAACCTTTTGGCGCTAAATACGGCGGATTCATCATCAAAGCAAGTGCGTCAAGTTGTTTGTTTAGTATGGTTGATGAAATGTTGTTTAATATCAAAGCAACTCTTAAAGGTGAAATTCCTCTGCCGTTTGTCGGGCATTCAATAATGTTTGCGTGGATAAAAGGATTTATAATATACGGATTATCTTCATATCTTATTAAAACGCTTCTTCCTGCAACAACAATAAGTTTGTTTTTTAAAATTGTACCGTCGGGGAGTTCTATGTCTCCCCAGTATTCAAGTACTTCTATTTTGTTTTTGGTATCGTTGTTTCTGTTCTTTCTTGATTTTGATGCCAACACTCCTTTCAATATTTCCAGTTTTTCTGCGTTTAACATGTTGTTTGATTTGTTTGATTTAATCTCGTCATAGGACATTTTTGTGCGGTATATTTTTGCGCAAGAATCCCAATTATCGACTTCAGATCTGTCAAATACAAAATCTTCGCAATTTATAAATTTTACTTTTGCATTGTCATAGATTATTTTGTCTTCAATTTTGAAACTTTCGGTTGTATTAAGTTCTTCTTGTTCTTTAAGGCTTAAGGCCCGTCTGGTTTTTCTGGTTTTTGTTTCCCAGCCGACAAAAAGAGTGACTTCTCCGGTTTCAATTACAGAATCTATTATTTTTTCCATCTCATTTTGGATTTTCATATTTTCAAAAGTGTTTACAAGCATCGCCTTTTGTTTGTTTGCAAATTTTTGGGTGTCAAAATCCGTTCCCTCAACGTCAAACATCCCGTCAGGGTTTGAGTATAAGTTCTGTACAAGATGAGATTTCAGCGTTTGTGAAAGCTCATAGATATCAGGAAGCTGTATTTTGCAATCCCAAGCGTTCACTTTAGGAATGTCAGAATCATAAATTGCACGTCTTACTAAAGCATTATCTGCTATTTGCGTACATCTTTCGTTTTCATAATAATCGTATTTTGAAACAATTGAATCCGTTAAAAATTGTTCTTGTGTGAAATCTAGTTTAGTTTTTTCGTCCATAATTTTTCCTTTCGCTAATTTGTAACAACAAATAAAGATAAATTAGACATTTTATCTTTTTAAAACTTATAATTAGCTTGAAAGTTAAGGGGGTTATTGTTTTTTGTAATATTTAAAACTATATTTTGAAGTTGGAATATCGTATTTTATGATATGACCAAGGTTTTCCTTATATAATCCCAGTTTTTTTAACCGTTTAATCCGTTCAGAGTTTTCTTTTAAATCGGCAAATTGCATATCATTAAACTTATTAGTTTGCGATGATAATATATTAACCCTGTCTTCGAATGAATACAACAATTCAGAGATGTTTGTATACTTTTCGTCTGATTTTTGTAATATGAAAAACTGTATTGAAGATACACCACCATAGTAGCTATTGATAGGAGGAATACCTATAACCTCATTAATCCCATCGCAATTAAGGTCATATTCAAATGCTCTGACTGTTTTGGGTGACAACTCGTGTTCTTGCATGACATATTTTTGAATTTCGGGTGATTCTTTTTTTATTTCTAAAATTAAATATTCACTCAATATACGAGAAGCATTATTTTCTGAATAATTAAGAATATCATATGATTTAATTACCGTAATATTATCAGGTTGTTTTATAAAGTCAGAATTATCTCGGGTAATATTTTTTTGAGTGTCAATGTTATTGTTATCCAGGGAAGAATTCGTGTTTATTTTTGTTTTTAAAAATAATAGGCAACCCAGCGCTATAATAGATAATATAATGATAAAAATTCCCTTTTTCATAGGCAATATTATTGCAAATATTACAAATACGGTCAAGCTAATCAATATGGTAAATTTTACTTCGGTTTCATAGATTTTTCCTTTCTTTCTTTTTCTTGTATATGATTAACTATGGTTAACCCGCTTATTTATTAGTTATATCCCGTCAGATCTTTATTGCCTTGGCGAAACCCGTTTATTGGCGCAGCATATCCTGTCGGAGTGTCGATATCAACAATTTCACCATCGGGCATTTTTTGTTTTTCTATCCTCAACTCAAAAGGTTTTTGAACTTCAAGAGTTTCTTTTTTAGGATATTGTTGCGAAATGTT
>CAMOQI010000049.1 GCA_946622835.1 uncultured Candidatus Melainabacteria bacterium | reverse complement strand
CAGTTGCTACAGGCCGTGTAGAACGTGGTATCGTTAAAGTTGGTGATGAAGTTGAGTTGGTTGGTTTAGGTGAAACTAAGAAAACCACAGTTACCGGTGTTGAAATGTTCAGAAAATCTCTTGACCAAGGTCAAGCAGGTGACAACATTGGTGCATTACTTCGTGGTATTGATAAAACTGAAATTGAACGTGGTCAAGTTCTTGCTAAACCTGGTTCAATTCACCCACATACAAAATTCACAGCTAACGTTTACGTTTTGACAAAAGAAGAAGGCGGACGTCACACTCCATTCTTCCCTGGTTACAGACCTCAATTCTATATCAGAACAACAGACGTTACAGGTTCAATCAAATTTGACGGACAAATGGTTATGCCTGGTGACAACGTAGTTATGGAAGTTGAACTTATTGCTCCTGTAGCTATTGAACAAGGTATGAGATTTGCTATCCGTGAAGGCGGAAGAACTGTTGGTGCAGGTGTTGTTGATACTATCATCGCATAATAGCATCAGCTCATACAAACTTGAAAGACTTGGTGAATATTCACCAAGTCTTTTTTTACCTAATCTAATCAGTAAACGAGTATTTATTATCCCGTAGAAACCTCATTAAAACCCTTTATCTTATTTAATCAAGACAGCCTTTATGCTAACAAAGCTTCCAAAATTTTAGCATTTGTAGCAGCTCTTCTTGCTGATAAAAGATATTTTTCAAGAGAAGAGCGCAATTCTTTTGCATCCGCATCAAGATAAGTAACTTCATTATCAATCATATCAAGATATTCTTTTACTGTAACCATTTGATAATTTTTCATTATTTTCCCCATTTCCCCAATTAGTAAAGAGTCTAGCCAAGCAATGCATCCAAAATTTCTGCATTAGAAGCGGCAGTTTGAGTGTTACGAACTCTGCTTCTGTACATATAAGTTCTCAATGCTTCACGAATTAATTCAGAACGTGTACGATTTTCCGTTGAAGCCACACTATCAATCTCATCTAAAAATTTTTCGGGCATTGAAATTAATACTCTTGCCATTTTTAATTCTCCTTTATTTTTCCCTTAATTTGTATCCCCTTACATATATATAAAGTATTTACAATTTAAAAAATTGCTATTTATTCATGACATAATATATATTCGTTACATAACTTAACAAGTGTAACATTTGTAAAGTTACTGAAATTATACAATATTTATTGTATAATCAAGACAAGCAATGAGGTGGATATGACGGCTATGACATTAAGTAAAATTATTGATACGGCAAAAGAAGTTTTAGATATCGAAGCAAAGGCAATATTAAGATTAAAAGATTCAATCGGAGAGGATTTTGACAAAGCCATAGATATTCTGTATAACTGCAAAGGAAGAGTAATCGTTACAGGGATGGGAAAATCCGGCATTATCGGTAAAAAAATTGCGGCAACAATGTCTTCTACCGGAACCCCGACATATTTTCTCCATCCGGCAGAAAGCACTCACGGAGATTCCGGAGTTATAACAAGAAATGATGTAATTATTGCTATTTCAAACAGTGGAGAAACGCAAGAGTTAATGAATTTACTGCCGCTCATTAAAAGATTCGGCTGTCCATTAATCGGCATGACAGGGAACACTAATTCCACATTGGGTAAAACCAGCGATGTTACACTTGATATTTCGGTGGAAAAAGAAGCCGACACTCTTGGAAAGGCTCCAACATCAAGCACCACAGCGACTTTAGCTATGGGAGATGCTTTGGCTGTTTGCCTTATGGAGAAAAAAGGTTTTACAAAAGAAGACTTTCTTATGTTCCACCCGTCAGGAAAACTGGGAAAAGGCTTAACATATAAAGTTAAAGACTTGATGATAAACGGAGACAGAATGCCTATTGTTAAAGATAGCGTATCTTTTACCGAGGTATTGCGAACAATCTCGGATTATAAATTGGGCATGGCTATGATAACAGATTCAAACGGCATATTATCCGGAGTTTTAACAGACGGAGATATCAGAAGAACCATAATTAAGTATGGTAACACCTCAGAACTCAAAGTTAAAGATGTCATGACTATAAACCCAAAACGAATAACCTCTGATGCGTACGCAGCATCTGCGCTAAATTTAATGGAAAAATATTCAATTACGGCATTGGCAGTTGTAGATGAACGCAATATTCCCGTAGGGGTAATACATGTTCATGATTTATTAAGGGCGGGAGTCGCATAATGGATTTAAACAAGATAGCATCCGATATAAAACTTTTAGCTTTTGACGTTGACGGTGTTATGACTGACGGCAGCATAACATATGATGAAAACGGGATTGAATATAAGACATTTAATGCAAAAGACGGCCACGGATTAGCAAAAATGGCAAAATCCGGATATATAACAGCGATTATCACAGGACGAAACAACGGAACAGTAGACAGGCGAGCAACAGATTTAAGAGTCACGGAAGTTTATCAGGGCGTAAAAAACAAATTGCCTATATTAGAAGCTATTATGCAAAAATATGAACTTAATTTTTCACAAGTTGCATATATGGGAGATGACGAGCCTGATATTAAAATTTTGGAAAATGTTGCCATTGCGGCATGTCCAAATGATGCTGTCGAAAATGTCAAAAAGGTTTGTAATTTTATATCTGATAGAGACGGGGGAAAAGGCGCAGTCCGACAGCTTTGTGATTTAATATATAATAACAGAACAGAATAAACAAAAGGGGATAATATAATGTACGAGATAAGAACACAGGCATTTTTTTCAGCTGCACACCATCTGCTAAATTATGAAGGCGAATGCGAAAACCAACACGGGCATAATTGGATGGTTGAAGCCTTTGTTACAGGGAATGTCTTAAATAAAAGTAACATTCTTATAGATTATAAGGTTTTGAAAAAAGAATTAAACACAGTCTTAGAAACACTTGATCATAAAGATATAAATGAATTACCCGAATTTAGAGGGGAAAGCCCGTCAAGTGAAATGATTGCCGAATACATCTATTCAAAGTTAAAAGAGAAAATTGTTCAATTGAGTAAAATTACGGTTTGGGAAACCCAAACTTCGTGCTGCTCATACTTTGAAGAAGATTAAAGATAGGTTTTGGTTATGAATTTTACACAAACAATATTAATGGGAATAGTTCAGGGGTTAAGCGAATTTCTTCCAATATCAAGTTCCGCCCACCTTGTATTCACCTCAAATTTCTATAAAATATTTAAAGATATCCCAATTTCCGAACAGTCAACACAGGAAATATTTTTAGACATTATGCTTCATTTTGGAACGCTAATTGCGGTTGTTATATTCTTTAGAAAAGAAATTTTTGAAATTTGTAAGGATTTATTTTCCGGAATAAAAAATCGGGATTTCTCATCATACAACGCAAAGCTCGGATTATACATAATAACCGGCACAATTGTAACCATATTAATCGCATTACCGCTTGAAAAGATTGCAGGAAAACTGGTATTTCATCCGGCTCTTGTAGGTATATTATTAATAATAACAGGGGCAATACTATTTTTAAGTGAATATTTATCAAAGCAAAATAAAAATAAGAACACAGACATTAGCTTTAAACAATCAATTTTAATGGGGTTGGCTCAAGGAATCGCGGTAATCCCCGGTTTTTCTCGCTCAGGCTGGACTATTGCAACAGGATTATTCGCAGGATTAAACCGACAAACCGCAGCAAAATATTCATTTTTATTAAGTATACCAATTATTTTAGGCGCATCTATGGTTTATCCGATTATAAAAATTGATATTGCGCAAGCCCTTCAATACAATTGGGGTGCCATCCTTGCAGGAACCGCCGTTTCCGCCGTAACCGGATACATCTGTATTAAATATTTTATGAAATTTATCTCCAAATTTTCACTAAATATTTTTGGATGGTATTGTATCATTATGGGGATTTTCACGGCTGTATTTTTTAATATATTCAAATAAAGATTTCGATATTGTAAAAATTTGTAAATATCAGCAAAATCAAATAACAAAATAAAATCTTGACAAGTATTCTACATATAGAAATGCGGAGTTATCATGATATTACCGATTAGCAATTTTAATTGGAAAAATATAAATTTTGGGGCAGACAAATCAGGGGAAAAAACTGCCAATTATGATCATGATACCCTTTTGAAAAACAACTTCGTGACAAGAAGCAGAATTGAATTGGATAAATTAACAAAATCCTTTAGTTTATATCCGGCGCGAGGTCTGGCAGGTAATAAAAACGCAAACTTTTATGAATTTTTATCAATGGGAACTGTTCCATATATTATTGGCAGCTTAACCCTTATGTCGATATTTAACTCTGCAAATAAACATTTCAATCCGTTTGCTAAAGCAAAAGCCGCAAAACTCGGAAATAAGATGGCTCTTGGAGTCTTGCTGTACGGTGTATTTAAATCGGTTTCAAAATCTTTTATTAATATCCCCGTTAAAATGGCAACAGGAATTGATACCGAGCTGCCATACGTCAAAATAAACTATCTGCTTCAAGAAAATCCAAATGATTATAACAATTTAACAAGCATTGAATATCATAAAGTGGGTGAAAGCGTTGATTTTCCCCGCTGGGATCAGCTATATGGAGATCCTGCAAAAGGAGAACCCGCAAACTGGAGATATGACAAAATCGCAAAGAAAAACGGACTGGGAGAAAATCTTAACGATTCGGATCAAGAAGTTAAACCAATATATAAAGAAGTTTTGGTAAAATCAAAATTTGCAAAAAGCATTTCCTCATATTTATGGGCTGCAACGGGGGTAGCATTGGCTTTCCAACAACCATGGGAAAACTATTTCCGAGTTGCCACATTAAAATTTTGGAATATAAAAGATTTTGCAAAATCTATTAAAACTTTCGGAAAAAGTTTTGTAAAAAGTGCAGAACAACTCTATAAAGGAGATATAAATGCCACCTCAAAATTAAGCAAACACTCCGGAAAAATTCTGCTTGGAGCTGCTGTTGCGTCGACTGTTTTAGGAGTTATCAATACAATACATTTATCGTCCAAACCGCATAAACAAGACCCCAAAAAAGTAATGAATCCCTCCAAAGAAAGTGTGGTGAATTAGATGAGAACGACCAATTTAATTCAATCATACATAATGGGATACCCCGCATCAAACCAATATAATACAGATAAAGTAATAAAAGATTTTGATGTAAAAAAAGAACTCGCAAACAGAACATTCATAAAACCATTACCAAGTAAAGGAAAACTTGTAAAAAACAGCATATTTGATATCCCTTCAGAAATCAAAAAAGATTTTATATATGATACAAAAGCAATCGGACATGCTATAAATGGAAAAGCAAATGACCATGAACTCGGACGGCTTAATGATTTTGGAATGAAATTAGGCGGATTGGCGATTGCAGGATATTTATTTACGAAAAAACAAACCCCCATGACAAAGCTGTTTGAATTCATCGGACTTGGAACATTTTTTGCGGCAATGGATATATGGCCAAAAATGTTTATACAACTGCCCGCCTATCTTGTGCATGGTGTAAATATCAGACAAAAATACGAAGATAGTTTCGGCAGAAAAAAAATGTTCTATCAAGATCCCCAATTCATTCCCTGGGATCTATATTCAGACAAAGAAATTAACAAAATCGGCGACAGATTGAATATTCCTAAAGATATCCCAAACAGAAGAGATTTTATACAAGAAAAAATGAAAAAAATCGCTCTTCAAAATAACACCCTATGGATGCTCACCGCAGGGTTTGCAACCCCTGTTATGAGTGCCTTAATGTGCAATCTTTTAGAACAGCCCGTTTCAAAATATCTGTCTAAGATAAACAATCAAAAAGCTGATAAATTAATGAGTAATTTTTCTCAAGAAATTAAAAAATATAATTTTGATACCGAAGAAAAAGAACTTGCTAAAGTTTTAGAATCAAATATGGGCAAACCCATTACCCCTGAATTGTTAAAAACCATTCACGGCAAGATTACAAAAGATGCAAATTATATGATTTCATACGGTATAGCAAAAGATTTAGAAATATTAATCCCAACACAAGAAGCTTATACCGTAACCGATGACAGCGTAAAAAATCTAATAAAAGTAATCAAAGATAACTTTGCAATACCTGAAATTTCAGAAGAAATCCAAACTCGTATAACCCCGACAGAACAGGAAATTAAAAATGCTCTAAATCCAAAAAATCTCATTGATAGAGATTTTAAAGAATTCTCACAACACTCAATGGCTGTAAAATCGCTCATAGACTCAAAAATAAGCGCTTTGGCAGATGAAAATATTGATGAAATAACAATTAAACGTTTAAAATTCCAAGCCGAACAACTTAATCACTCAAATGAATACGCACAAAGCGCAAAAATATTTAACTCCTTTAAAGTAAGACCGGCAATTGTTCTGGACAAAGAAATTTCGGATAAATTGCTCCTCCTTTCTAAAACTCTGAAAAAATTTAATGCTGAATATACAGTATTAGAAAATTATTCCTATATGAAAGCTGCCCAAGCACCTGAAACCAGTCTTGCCGATGTTTGGAATACCACATCCAAAGAAATATTTAAAGCACTAAAATTTTCTAAACAAGAAATTGCTGACGGAAGATTAGACAGGGAACTTGCAGGCGAAATCCTCAGAAACAAAATTGAAACCATAGCATCCGACAAAAAATCATATAACGAATTTATAGAAGCAATGCAGAAAACTTTAGCAACACTGCATAATAATATGTCAACGATAGATATGACCCAAGATTCCAGCATTAACCAATACAAAGCTCACGTAAATGAATCTTTTGAGGCAGCAGCGAAAGTATTTAAGGATTTGGGTATGGATTATACCGTAAGTACACTGCAAG
>CAMOQI010000048.1 GCA_946622835.1 uncultured Candidatus Melainabacteria bacterium | reverse complement strand
ATATCAGGCAATTGTTTAAAGCTGTTATAGCTTTATCAAAGGGTAATTACCAAAGACAAATTCGACTTTTGACGACCGGATTAACGCCTTATGAGGTTGTATTTTTAGCAAATGAATTTAATAATATGGCATCAGAAATCCATAAATCTTATATTGAATTAAAACGGAAGAATGCCGAACTAAAACAGTTAAATGAGTTTAGATCAAACCTTTTGGATACTGTAAGCCATGAATTGCGCACTCCTTTAACAAGTATTCAAGGGTATACCTCTCGTCTTATGAGGCAGGATATTGTAATTGATGAGGAAACTAAGCAGAAATCTTTGCGTGTTATTAAAGAGCAATCCGAACGCTTAAAAAGGTTGATAGATGATTTGTTGACAATTCCTGATATTGAGGGGTTGAGATTAAGAACGGTTGAAGAAAATATTTGGCTTAATAAAGATTTGGAACAATCAGAGCTATTGTTGAGAAAACATGACGGGCATGATATTATAGTTAATTTACCGGAGGATTTTCCGCTTGAAGTTGCAGATAAGGGGCGATTGGAGCAGGTTTTTGTGAATTTATATGAGAATGCCATAAAATATTCTTATGATCAGACTCGTATATATGTTGATGTAAAACGTTCCGGTAAGAAGGCTGTAATAACCGTAAAAAATAAATGTGATAAGGTTTCGGAAAAAAAATTGAAGTCTTTATTTGGGAAATTTGTTCGTCTTGATGATGAAATGACAAGAACAACAAGAGGGTCAGGTTTGGGTTTATTTATAGTCAAAGGCTTGATAGAGGCTATGAATGGGACTATTGAACTTTCATCCGATGATGAGTTTGGATTTTGTGTCACTATAAAACTAAGAATTGCAGAGAAGTTATGAATTATATGAATTTGGCGATAGAAGAAGCACAAAAATCGGGAGCGGATATTCCCGTGGGTGCGGTTGTAGTTAAAGACGGTAAAATTATTGCAAAAGCACATAATACAAAAGAAATTGACAATGATATAACTTCGCACGCTGAAATTTTAGCGATAAGACAGGCGGAAAAATCTATAGGCAATTGGCGATTAGACGGATGTGAATTGTATGTTACTCTGGAACCTTGTCCTATGTGCGGTTGGGCGATATTGCAATCAAGAATTTCAAAAGTATATTTTGGAAGTTATGATACAAGCTACGGAGCATTTTTTTCTTCTGTTGATTTGAGAAAAATTTCAAAATCTTGTATTGAGGTATATGGCGGAATATTAGAAGAACAATGCGACAAACTTATAGGGGATTTTTTTAGAGCCATAAGAAATTAGAATTGTTTGGATAAATAATTTAGTTTTCTTCTTCGTGCCACTTTTTGGGGTCAAAACGAAGGTCTTTTAATTTCATATTTAAAGATTCAACATAGGGTTGAAATCTGATAAGAAGTTGGTTTTTTCTTAATAAAAGTTCTTGAGCAACGGCCGGAGTTTTGCAGGCAATAATCATAACAGAGCCTTTTGTCATAGAGTAAGGTTTTGAATTTTGAGCAAATTTTTCTCCTGCAACTTGTTTCCAAAACTTGTACAAATTAGTTCGTGTTATAGCTTTTTTTATGGCGGCATTTTCCATCATTTTTGAGATGATTTCATCTATGTTTTGGAATTTTGTATATAAAATTTTTTTCATAAGTTTTCTAATATAATTTTTTATGATAGTATTTGGAAATGGTTGTTGAACAATTAGATAATATCATAAAGAACTCGAAAAATATATTGTTAATTTCGCATATTAATCCTGATGGGGATACATTAGGATCGATGTGCGCGATGTATTCTTTAATAAAGGATAATTTCAAAAAAGAGTGTGATATGGTAGCGGTATCGGATTTTCCGATTACGTATAAATTTCTCCCGAATTCTGAACGTGTAAAACATATTTCTCATATGGATTTGTCAAGAGAATATGATTTGGCTATATCTTTGGATGTGGCTGATATTGAAAGATGTTCGGATGCCAGAATATTGTTTGAAAAGGCTAAAACAAAAATTAATATTGATCATCATCAAACAAATATTGGTTTTGGGGATGTTAATATAATTGAGAATTTTGCCTCAGCAACAGCGGAAGTGTTATTTAATATTTGCGATGCGTTGAATTGGAATATTTCGCAAGAAAGTGCAATCGGTTTGTATGTCGGAATTTTAACAGATACGGGCGGATTCAGATTTTCAAATACAAGTGCAAAAACATTACAAATATCTTCTAAATTGATTCTTTTGGGGGCCAATCCTTCCGAAATATATCAAAAATGTTATGAATCAAATTCTAAGAACATGGTTTTATTTCAGAGTTATTGTGTGAATAAGGCTAATTTTGTCAATGATGATAAGATTGCTTATATAGTTATTTATAAAAAAGACTTTGAAAAGTTTCATAATGACGGGGAAGATTTTACAGAAGGGCTTACAGAAAAATTAAGAGCAATTAAAACAACGGAGATTGCCTTTGTGGTAAAAGAGCTCGGTGTAAGTCTTTCCAAAGTGTCGATGAGGAGCCGGACAAAAGATATTGCTCAAGTGTGTAGTGAATTTGGCGGCGGCGGGCATAAGCTTGCTGCGGGTGCTGTTATAAAAATGGGTGCTGATGATGCCGTAAGGCGTATATTGGATGTTATAAAAGAAAAAGGTTTATGTTAAAAAGGTTTTTAAAATATAAAAGTGTAAGAACCCTTGTAAGGTTTATTAAATCCGTCATAGACAATGATTTTTACGGTATGGCAGCAGAGATGGGCTTTATGCTTGTTGTTGGTTTCTTTCCTTTTATGTTATTTTTGATGGCAATTTTTGGATGGATGGGAAATCGTTCATATTTGGATTCTGTTTTGAGGGTTTTGTCAAATATTGTGCCAAATCAAGCTATGAACCTTTTGCATTCTGTATTGGAAGAAACAATGATATTTAGCCATGGCAGACTGATTGCTGTTATCGGTATAATAATGACTATTGTGCTTTCGACAAACGGTGTGGCTGTTGTTTTAAAGGGATTAAACAGGGCATATAAAGTTGAAGAAACAAGAAGTTTTGTTTACACCAGAATTTTATCGTTCTTAATGTTATTGGTTAATGTATTGGTTATGTTTTTGACGATAAACGTAATTATTTTCGGTAAAGTTATTGTAATGTTTTTAATTGCGCAGTTTGGGTTATCTAAGGGTGCTGCAATCACTATATTAACATTGCGTTGGCCATTATCATTTTTAGCTTTATATATAATGGCATTTTTGATTTATTACATACTGCCGGATTTAAGAGGAAATGAATCTTTTAAAAGAAAAAGTGCATTGCCGGGAACGGTATTTTTTACAACATTTTGGTTAATAGGGTCTTGGGGCTTTTCTGTTTATGTGAATAATTTAAGTACGTATAACATTGTATACGGTACTATTGGTGCGTTTTTTATTCTTATGATTTGGTTATATTATACCTCGGTACTGCTTTTGATAGGCGGGGAGATTAATTCACAGGTGTATAACAAGCTTTCCCGTCGCTCCGCTGAAATTAAAGAGGAATTGGCAAATTTACGCTTACAACAAAAGCATATCGGCAGATAAGAAGGCCGAAATCATTATTTCTCCCGTGTGCTTGTAACTTTTTCTTGTTCTTGCTATTCTATAAGTATGAAAGATATGTTAGATAAAATTCTTCAGATTGAGAAGAAATATAATGAGTTAGGTCAGGTTCTGTCGGAACCGGAAGTTATACAGGATTACAATCGTTTCAGAGATTTATCAAAGCAAAGAAAATCAATGGAAGAGACTGTTGAATTGTATTACGAATGGAAAAAGACGACAGAAGCTATCGAAGATGCCAAATTGATGCTTCATGAAGAAAAAGATGAAGAAATGCGTGCATTTTTAAAAGCCGAAATGGAAGAAAATGAAGCAAAGCTTCCTGTTTTTGAAGAAAAAATGAAAGTTCTGCTGCTTCCTCGCGACCCTATGGATGATAAGGATATTATGTTGGAAATTCGCGGGGGCGCCGGTGGTGACGAGGCAAATATATTTGCGGGTGATTTGGCAAGAATGTATTTAAAATATGCAGATAAAAAAGGCTGGCAGACTCAAATTCTTTCTAAAACCGAATGTGAAGCCGGCGGATACTCTGAAATTATTATTTCAATGAAAGGGGATGCGGTGTATTCTCAATTGAAATATGAATCCGGCGTGCATCGGGTTCAAAGGGTTCCTGAAACCGAATCTCAGGGCAGAGTTCATACATCAACTGCTACTGTTGCGGTTATGCCTGAAGTTGATGATGTTGAAATTGAGATTAAACCTGAAGATATTGAAATGTCGACCGCTCGTTCAGGTGGCGCAGGCGGGCAAAATGTTAATAAAGTTGAGACTGCCGCAAGATTGTTCCACAAGCCGACCGGAATAATGATTTTCTGTACGGAAGAACGTTCACAACTTCAAAATAAAGAGCGCGCTATGCAAATTTTGAAAGCAAAGCTTTATGATATGGAAGTTCAAAAGCAAATGCAGGAAATAACCGACCTTAGACGCTCTCAAGTCGGTACCGGAGACAGATCAGAGCGCATCAGAACATATAACTTCCCGCAAGGGCGTTTAACAGATCATCGTATTGGTCAAAATTTGAATGTTTGGACTGTAATTGATGGTGATTTAGATGAATTAATAGGACTTCTTATTGAACATGACCAAAAATTAAAGTTGGAAAAATTGGCACAACAGGGGGTATAATGTATGAATGTAAAAAATATTGAATCAACTCAACCAACCTTTGGGACAAGAGTTAGGATGGATGCGCATACTGCGAGAATTTTGAGCTTATCAAAGCCGCGAAATAAGGTATTGAAAGATATAAAAATTCTTGAAAACAATGGTGTGGACGATGTTCTCAATCTTTCTGCAATTTATAAAGATGGAGAATTTCATATAAAAACATCTTTGTTTAAAGAGCTGGGGTCAAAATATTACTATGTATCTATAAAAGAAGAAATGGAACCTATTGTTCAAAAAGCTGAAAATGGTAAAAATAAATATATTAACTTGAAAAAAATGTACCAAAAAGCTGCAGAAACGCTGAAATATTATCAAATTTTTATTGGTAAGAAAAAATTTGAAAAATTTTTACCTTATGTAGTATAGTCAAGATAGGAAAAATTTTGGAACATAAAAGAAAATGTATATCCTGCGGGGAAATTAAATCCCGTGATGAACTTATTAGAATAATGAGTGAATATAACTCCGAAAACGTTGTTGTACAGCCGAATTCGACAACATTTGGCAGATCTGTATATCTTTGTTATAATAAATCTTGTATAGAAAGTGCGTGTAAAAAAAACAGAATTTCAAAGTGTTTAAAAGCTTCTATACCAAGTGAATTGAAAGGACAATTATTGAATGAGTTACGAAACAAAGAGAATAAGTGAATTGGCAAAAGAACTTGGGCTTCAAAGTAAAGAAGTTGTAGAAAAGTTCGCACAGCTCGGGATAACAGGCAAAACTCATTCAAGTACAGTGACTGTTGATCAAATTAGTCGTTTGAAAGATTTTATAGAAAACGGTGGGGTTAAAAAGTCGGCTAAACCGAAAGCATTTGTTGTAAAAAAAGCAAAACCCGAGCCTTCTCAAGAAGTTGTTGAAAAAGAAGAAGATGTGAAAGAGGAGCAAAAGGCACCGGAACCAAGGCAGATAGAACGACCAAAGGTTGAAATTGTAAAACCGGTGAACAGATTGGAAATTGTCAGAAGAGCTCCTAAAAAACCTCCGGTGACTGAATCTCAAGGTGATTCAAGAAAAGGTAAAGAATTTTCTCAAAAACCGGAAGGTATATCCTCTGATAAGAAGTTTTCAAAATCCGATAAACCACAAAAGGAAAATAAGGAAAGAGATTTTTCTTCTAAAAAACCGATTGAGCGTAGAATTATACCTCAAGAAATATATGATAACAGACCCGGCGGAGCGAATTCAAAACGTCGTAGCGATAATAAGAAAAAAAATAAAGATTTTAATTCCAAAGAAGAAGAACAAGAAAGAATTTCGCTGGAAAAAGCTGCAGCGCAGCATCATAAGAAAAAAACTCAGAAAACCGAAGCCGTTGAGGATGTTAAACAAATTGTTGTGACACAAGCTATGACAATTTCTGAATTGTCCGAAAAAATCAGAAAATCCCCTGCGGAAATCGTTAAATTTCTTATGCTAAACGGTGTTATGGCAACTGTAAATCAGCTAATCGATGTTGATGTTATTAAAAAAGTTTGCGCAGAATATGAACTTGAAGTTTTGGATGAAGACTTAGATGCGTATATTGAACAAGAACTTGAAAAAGAAGAAAAGGCAAAAACGTTAACTGCCGTTGATAAAAAACTATTGAAAAAACGTGCTCCCGTTATTAGTATTATGGGTCACGTTGATCATGGTAAAACAACTTTGCTTGATAGTATCAGGGCTTCAAAACATAAGATTGTGGCAACTGAAGTCGGCGGAATTACGCAATCGATTGGTGCCTACACAGTTTTTGTCGGTGATAACAACGATAAAAAGATTGTCTTTTTGGATACTCCGGGTCATGAAGCGTTCACCGAAATGCGAGCTCGTGGTGCAAAAGCTACTGATATTGCGATTTTGGTTGTGGCAGCAGATGACGGTATAATGCCTCAAACAATTGAAGCTATTAACCATGCTAAAGCTGCAGAAATTCCTATTATCGTGGCTGTAAATAAAATTGATAAGCCGGGGGCTAATCCGGATAAAGTTCTTCAACAATTGACAGAACATGGGCTTGTTCCTGAAGATTGGGGTGGTGACACCATCACTGTCAAAGTTTCTGCTCTTCAAGGAACAGGTATTGACGAACTTTTAGAATA
>CAMOQI010000047.1 GCA_946622835.1 uncultured Candidatus Melainabacteria bacterium | reverse complement strand
GGATTCAATTGTTAATTTGAGTCTTAGAGAAGCCGATGTAACTCAAGTTTTGAGAATGTTCGCCGATCAAGCAGGCATGAATGTTATATTTGCTCCGGGGGTTGAGGGTAATGTGACCATGGATTTGGTAAATATTCCCCTTAAGGAAGCATTGGATTTGGTTGTGAAAACTCAAAAATTATACTATGACATAAAGGCGAATACCCTTGTTGTATCATCAGAAGATACTGCAATGACTATAGGTGACAGAGGGCAAACAATGACTGTCATTCCTGTTAAGTATGTCAATGCAACAGCGATTTCGAGCTTTTTGAACACAAGTGTATTTAGCGCCAAAGGCAAAGGTAATGTAAGACCCGGTATGTCAAAAGGTTATATTGTCGCAACTAACCCTGCTACAAATGAATTAATCGTTACAGGTACCGAAAAAGATGTTCAAGTTGTAAGAAGTATTGTTGAACAGTTTGATAAAAAACCGACAATTACAACATTCAGAATAAACCATACAACCCCTGCTGAGATGGCAAGTACTATTTGTAATTCATTGATGCCTTCAATGTCAATAGTTAAACCTGATTCGGGCGGCTCCTCAGGCGGTGCTGCAGGTATTGCTACGGGTTTTGCGGCTGATGAAGGCTCTTCAGAAGGCGGAGCGGCTGCAATGGGCTTGACTGTGGGCGGCGGAAAAATCGCTTGTATGTCTTCTGCTCAACAAATGACAGAAGAATCAACCAACGGTGAAGAATCTTTCAAATTGGACAGTCTTCCTTTGATGAACTTTACGGTATCATATTTCCCGACATCAGGTACCGTTCAAATTATCGGCGGTTCCGAATCTCAATTGGAAATGATAAGAGAGTTTATTGCCGCTAATGATGTTAAAACTCCTCAAGCATATTTGGAAATCCAAATTGTAACCTTGACTGAAGCAGGAAGTAAGTCTTTTGATAACAATTGGCAATTCTTGAGTAAGAATTTCTCATTCAATGCAGGCGGAGGAACTGGAGGATTTGCAACAGATACAATGTATCCGATATTCTGGGCGGGGCATGGGTATACATTAGTTGATCCGAGTAGTTGGGATTCCGAAAAACAAGCATATGAAACCGTTGGTAGAGTTGGTAAATGGGGAACTTCTCCGCAGTTGATGTATGCTGTTAAATACTTAATTGAAAACAGAAAAGCAAGAATCTTGGCTAATCCGAAAATTCTTTTAACGAGCGGACAATCTTCAACAATTGATTTATCTCGTGATTATGTTGCAAAAGTCACTACTCAATATTTGGATAACGGCTCATCAACAGGTACCGCTCAGGTTCAAAGAGAATATGAAATCAAAGAGGATGACGGTATCAAAGTTACCGTAACTCCGTTTATCAGTCCTGACGGTTATGTAACTCTTGATATTAAACCTGAATATAGAACTCCGGCTTCTCAGATTACGGATGCAAATAACGATCCTGTTGTTACATTACTTCAAAGAAGAGATTTGGACTTGAAAGGTGTAAGAATTAAAGACGGTGAAACTCTTGTAATCGGCGGTATGATTCAAGAAAATGAAGTAAAAAGTGTTAAAAAGATACCGTTCTTAGGTGATATTCCCGTACTTGGAATGTTCTTTAGAAGTACAGATACAACTAAATCAAAAGAAGAAATGGTTATGATGATAACTCCGCAGATTGTACTTGATACGGAAGATGCGGTTGTGGAGGATTCACTTTTATAACTTAGGGCGTATGTAAGAAATAGAAATACCAAAGAAAACAAATGAATGCATTAATTTTAAGATTAAAAAATCATATAGATCAAAAATTAGTTGAAAGTGTTGATGCTAAGTTGATGGGACAATATAGTTTTGTCCCCATCAACATTAAAGACGGCTTTTTGTTTGTTGCGGTATCTCAATTTTCTGATAAAGCCAAAATATCAGCTATTTTAAAAGAAAAATATTCTCAACAGATAAAATTCATGTTGATTCCTCAAGATGATTTTAAAGAACTGCTTGCAACATTTGCACCTTCTGCCAAAGCGGCAGACGGTGCCGCTGATGCCGGAGTTTCAGGGGTGAATCAAACATTGGATTCCTCGCACGGCTCAGGTCAAAAGTTAGGGGAAATGCTCGTTGCAGAAGGTCTTATCTCTCAGATGGATTTGATGAAGGCTTTGGCATCTTCAAAAAGAAAAAATGTCCCTATCGGTTCAACCCTTTTTGAGATGGGTTTGATTTCTTTGGAACAGTTGAAAGAAGTTTTACATAATCAATCAGGATATAATATTGTTACAGCCGATCAGTTGGTTAATCAAAAAAACTTTGTCAATATTTTGCCTGAAGATTTTATCAAAGCAAATTCTGTTATTCCGGTATCATCTGACGGGAAAACCCTTGTTGTCGGAGTTGTTAAGCCGATTGAACAAGAAGTGGTTAAAGCAATTATATATATGACCGGTTTGAATCCGAAGCAATTGCTTATGACTCATTATGAGTTTCGTCAGGCTGTTAATACATTCTTTTCCGAATCTAAAAGGCAAACTGATGAAATCATTAACCAAATCCGTTCAGAAGCGGGTGAGGATGCCATTGAAGATGACGCTCAAGCTCAAATTAAAAAAGAACTTGAGGATTCGACAGGTTCTGTTGCAAAATTCGTTAATCAAATTATTACAAACGGTATTGATTCAAAGTCTTCCGATATCCATATTGAACCCAGATTAACCGGTTATATTGTCAGATACAGAAAAGACGGTATGTTGTCCAAGGTTTTGGATGTGCCATCGCAAGTTGAAACTGCTGTTATTGCAAGATTTAAGGTTATGGCAAGGATGAATATTGCGGAAAACAGAAGACCGCAAGACGGTACTTTTTCAATATCTTATAAAAATTGTTCGTACGATTTTCGTATAAATACTCTGCCTGTTTCCGGCAAGGAAAAGGTTGTTATCCGTATTTTGGCGCCTGCGGTGTCTTTGTCTTCCGCGGATAAGGAAATTCAGCTTGAAGGTGCGACAGATTCAGATATTGATAAGATTAAAAATATGGTTTCTTGTCCAAACGGGATTATTTTAACTTCCGGTCCTACAGGTTCAGGTAAAACGACAACTTTGTATTCGGTGTTAAAGAGTTTGAATAATGAATCCGTGAATATTACAACGATTGAGGATCCTATAGAAATTAAATTAGAAGGGATCAATCAATCTCAAATCAATCCTAAAGCAGGGATTACATTTGCGTCTTGTATGAGAGCAATTCTTCGTCAAGACCCTGATATTATATTGGTCGGTGAAATCCGTGACTATGAAACGTTGGAAATCGCGATTTCCGCTGCGTTAACAGGTCACTTGGTTTTAAGTACCGTCCACACAAATTCAGCAGCAGCTACGGTTACTCGTTTGATTGAAATGGGTGCAAAAGATTATTTGGTATCTTCAACATTATCAGGAATTATCGCTCAGCGTCTTGTAAGACGTTTGTGTGATGATTGTAAGGAAGAATATTATCCGACGCATGATGAGGTTAAAAAACTCACAACAGACCCTGCGGAGATGGAAAAGCTTATGAAAACACCTTTCTACAGGCCAAAAGGATGCAATAAATGCGGATTCACCGGCTATAAAGGACGTTTGGGTGTTTATGAAATATTAATGATTACAAAAGAAATTAAAAAACTTATAGCGCAAGGTGCTCATGATTTGGAAATAGAAGATGTAGCTGTCGAAAACGGTATGACAACGCTTCATAAGGCATGTATCGGTCATATTGTTAAGGGATTGACTACAACGGAAGAATTTGTCAGAGTACTGGGTATAGCCGGCGAGTAGGATGTGATTTATGGCAATATTTAATTATACAGCATTAAAAGACGGAACAAATGAAGTAGTAAAAGGTAAGGTTGAAGCGGATGATTTGCGCGCTGCCAGAGCAGAAGTAATGGCTTTGGGATTTATCCCGACAAATCTGGTGGAAGAAAAAGCTGCAAAGGTCGAAAAAGCAAAACCTGCAGGGAGAATGCCAAAATTAGGCTTGGCAGAACAAATTGATTTTACCTCAACTTTACAAATTCTGTCTGCTGCAGGTATTCCTATTATTGAATCCTTATTGTTTATTGAAAATGATGCGGCTAAATTAAAAATAAGACAGGCAGCAAGCGAGTTAAGGCGTCAAATTATGAACGGCGGAACTTTTGCAGGTACTATTGCAAAATATCCGGAACAGTTTGGTCAAGTTTATATCGGGCTTTGTAAAGCCGGTGAAGATTCAGGTGAACTTGAAAAAACTCTTGATCGATTATTGGAACTTTTAAATAAGCAAGCGGCAATCAGAAGTCGTGTTATAGGTACTTTGATGTATCCTGTCTTTGTCATTGTCCTTGCGGCATTTATTGTAGTTGTTATGTTGGTGTTTGTATTCCCTATTTTTGATGAAATGTTTCAATCAATGGGTATGCAATTACCGTGGATTACCAGAGTTCTGATGGATATGGGAATTTGGATGAGAGATCATTGGATTGCAATTCCTTTGGGATTTGCAGGGGTTATTCTTTTGTGTAACTTCCTTTTACGTTGGAATCCGAGTCGTTGGAAAATTGATTCTTGGGTTTTGAAAATCCCTATTCTTACCGATTTAATTCAGTTTGCTAATTTTGCAAACTTTATATCGGTTATGCAGGTTGCTTATGATGCAGGTGTTCCTATTTTGGAATGTTTATATCTGTCAAATCTTACTTTGACTAATCATACACTTAAAATAAGAGTTGAGGAAGCTACTGAAAAAGTTCAACAGGGTCAGCATTTGTCTGCGGCTTTGCGCTCTACAAGAACTATGCCAAAGATGATTTTGTTTATGATTGCAACCGGTGAACAATCCGGTCGTTTGGGTGATATGTTGGGCCAAGCGGTTAGTTATATTGACAAGCAACTTGATATGATTATTGATATTATGACTAAAATGATTGAGCCGGTCATGCTTGTTGTTATCGGTGCTATTGTACTTGTCTTGGCATCTGCTTTGTATTTACCGCTGTTTGCTTCATATATGGGTATGTAACTTTATGAAAAAGACTGTTGTTATAACAGGCTCAACTTCAGGTATCGGAAAAGAGCTGGTAAATCAATTTGATTGTGAGGATTATGTTGTTTTTTGCGGTTATAGAAATGCGCAGAAGCTTGATAAAGATTTATCAAGCAACTTAATCCCTTTTTATATTGATATGACCGATAGAAATTCTATAGCAGAGGCTGCCGAATTTATTAAATCCGCAACTGATAAAATCGATATTCTTATAAATGTTGCAGGGGCAGTAGTTGCAGGCCCGATTGAGCTGTTAGATGTTGACAGATTAAAATATCAATTTGATATAAATGTATTTTCACATATTGATTTTTCACAAAAATTGGTAGATTTGTTACGTGGCGGCAGAATTGTTAATATAAGCTCAATGTTTGGTTTTGGAAATTTTCCGTTTATTAGTCCCTATTGTGCCTCAAAGCGTGCATTGGATATATTTTTTAACGCATTGAGTGTGGAAAATCATAAAAATATTGACGTTATTTCCGTTAAGCCCGGTGTTATTTCAACTCCGATATGGGAAAAGTCCGTTGAAAGTAATTTAAAGGCTATAACCGAATGCGCAGATTACGAGGCTGAGATGAATTTTATAAAGGATAATGCTCTTAAAAGCTCCGATAAAGGCTTGGATGTTGTTATTGCCGCAAAAAGAATAAAGCAAATTGCATTATTAAAAAGCCCTAAGTCTTCGTATACTATCGGAAAAGATGCAAAATTTGCCCAAATATTGTCGTATTTACCACAGAGTTTGGTAAATAAACTGGTTAAATTTGCCCTGAAGTTAAGAATGAGTAAATCATAGTTGTTAATAAATTTACCCCTGTGGTATAATTTAGTTATGGAAGCAAAAGAAGTAGACAGATTATATGCTCTTATTGAGCAGGGTGAATATGAGCAAGCTCAGTCAATTATTCGGGAAGTATTGGAAAAGGATGCTGCGGATATTGATGCACAAAGACTTTTGGCTTTATGTGCGGTAAACCTTGAGCATTATGAGGATGCACGCTACATTTTGGAAGATGTTATTAAATACAGGCAGGATGATGCACTTTGTTGGTATTATTTGGCTTGTTGTTATGATAATCTGGAGGATTTTGCGGCAGCAAAACACGCGTATTTAAAGGTGCTTGAGCTGCGTCCCGAATACGTTGAAGCGTATAAAAGTCTTGCTATTTGTTATTTAAAGTGTGAGGAATTTGATAAGTCTGTTGAAACGGCGAAAAAAGCGTTGGAATTTTTAAAGGATGATTATGCGATTTATTATATAATAGGGACTGCTTATATGGCGGCTCAGCAATTTGAGCATAGTGTTGAATATATAAAAAAAGCTATAGAACTAAATCCTAATAATTCTCAATTGTATAATAATCTGGGAACGTGTTATCTTACAATCGGGGATTTGGACAAGGCTTTTGAAACTTATGAGCAAGCTTTAGGGTCAGAGGAAAATGACGGAATAACATATTTTAATTTGGCATCTATTTTGCAAATAAAAAATGAGCATAGCAGGGCGTGCGAATATTTTGAAAAAGCTCATAAGCATGATCCGAATGATGATAATTTTATAGTTGCATGGGCATTATCAGAGGTTAAGTCCGGAAAATTTAATGAGGCAATTGAGCATTATAAGTATTTGGCTGCGACGTATCCTCAAAAATTTACTTATAAATACAATCTGGCATGTTGTTATCAAGTGGTCGGGGAGTATGAAATTGCGATAAATTTGCTTCAGCAGCTTGCTATTATGAATCCTAAAGCACAAAATATTTTAAAAAAACTTGCAAGTATTTATATGACGACGGGTCAA
>CAMOQI010000046.1 GCA_946622835.1 uncultured Candidatus Melainabacteria bacterium | reverse complement strand
ATTATCTCAAGGGGCAAATTTCTCTGATATATTCAAGTTTAAGGAATTAAGAGTTTCATGCCCGATATTTGCAATCGTCGGTTTGGGGATGGGAATGCTGATTGACAGCTGCATAAATTCTCAAAAAGCAAAAGCGAAAAAAGCTTAGAATAAACGGTTTAGTTGTGTGAAGGCTCAAAATATGAGCAGTGTCACAAGCAGGCGAAGGGATTGCTACCCCTTCGCTTTTGTTAATACCGTCTTACGTAATAATTTGAATCATTCTTTAATTCAATTTGAATTTTTACCAAATCACTATCCGTAAAATTCTTAGACAAAATTTTGGCGCACTTTTCGCGAATTGTATAATCCTGAATATCTTTTGCACGTATAATTATTTCTTTTAAATCATCAATCGATATTTTATCAGAAAATTCATATATAGCCTCTAAACACCAATAAAGTTTGAAAACCTCTTTATTAACTTTGTATTTACCCTGCTGAAAATCAAATTTTTCAACTACTTCAAGAATATTTTTTGTTCTTTTGATAAGAGAAGATGAAAATACACTGCAAAACTGTGTATCATCTTTAAAATTTATAATTGCACCAATAATATTTCTGCAAATATTTGCATTAATATCCACTATAGCGTCCAAAAAAATCTCATAATTTAACGACGGATTAAACAAGTTTGCAAGCCCTGAATCCGAAGAAAATTCGTTAATTTTTAAAGATACCGCTTCTCTGATTTTACCGTCTTGACCCGTCAGATTTTGAAGAAGTATTTGCGCGTCTTGAACAGATTCCAACGTTTCAAGTCGAAGTGCTGCAATCTGCCTTTGAACAATATTGCCGTTTTCTAAAAACTTTATAAGCTGTTGATGAGAATAATTTCCCTCATACAAATTCAAAGCTTGTTTAAAATTTTCATCTAAAGTTTCATAATAACTGTTATTCAAATTTTATTCCTTGTTATGTCTGTTCTTGAAGTATAACACAAAGCACGATGATATTTTATTTTAATATCGTTTAAATGAATGATAACGAAAGACATTTAAAAGTTATAATAATATCAGGAGAAGAATATGGGCAATATTATTTCATTACTACAAGAAATATTCATGTTAAAAGAAGATAACTCATCAAAAGTGGGGCTTTCGAGCTTTAAAGAAACTCAAACACCGGTAGAGACTCCAAAAAAGAAATCCAAACAACCCCAAGCCTTAAAAATATCAGATTTAATGCGACGCGGAAGTTGTCAAGGGTAATTATAATTTTTCTTCAAGCTGAGCGAAGAACTCTTCATAAACCTTAGGTTCATTTATTCTTATAGCCCTTAATGTTGAGGATTTTGTATAAGAAAAACCTTCTGCATTTTGTGTAATCTTTTGGACAAGCACCAATCTGACTTTAACTTTATTTTTACCAAAGTTTTCAACTATAACATTAGTATCAATAATGGAATTTTTTTCATGCAATTCATCCGCAATTTTCCTTGTCGGGCTGTACATATATGCTGCAGTTGAACCCCAAGTAAAAACAGCATACGAAGTTGCCATAGCCCATAACATAGATTGACCAGCAAGCCTCCCTTTATTTATGTAGCGCTGCTTATAAAGTTTTTGTGCCCTTATAAACCCCAAATCCGGTTCAAATTCTTCCACAATAAAATCGCTGTCCTGCAAAGTATTTGCAACGGCTTTCATGACTTTTAATTTATCTTTTGTATTATACACACGAGTCTGCTCAAACCTGCGCTCCAAACCTGAAATATTCTTTGCCAATGAAGCGGGCGAAAGGGTTAATAAAATTATTAAAAATATTACTGCTAAAAATTTTTTCATTATATTTTCTGTTTCTGTAAAAATAGTGATTGATCTACTTTTTTATAAAAATCTTTATAAAAATCTTCATCGGATACATCATCTATAAACTGAGCATTTCCGTATGTATTGAGCAGTTTACGTTTAAAATTAACACGGACTCTCAAAGTATTACCATATTCGGTCACATTTGCGTTTACTTCTAAGGTCGCAACTTTAATACCGTTTAGGTTAAGTCTTGATTTAGAAAGTCCGAACTCCTTTGAAATATCCACGTTAGAATCTGAAGTATCAAAATCTTTTATACCGTAGATAAAGCCCAGAAGCGAATTTGCGCTACAAATAATATAGCCCTCATCTTGTAATACATTTAATATAGCTTTCATAACGTTATTTTTTTCAGATGCAGAATAATCTTTTGTTTGGAATTGACGTTTTTGAAGCTGAACCATAGGTGTTATTATATCTTCTTCCTGACTTTTCTTTGCAAAAGCCGGAACACTGAAAGATAAAATAAGTAACAAAATTAAAATTTTTTTAATCATCTTTTTCTCCAATATAACTTGTCATATATGAATAACCTGAAATTTTATCTTGATTATCAAATTTTACGGTTAAAATAATTTCCTGTTTATTTTTCTTAATTTCCTCAGATGTTATTGCACTTTTCACCGGCAATTTTTTAACATTCAAATATACCCATGTTTGAATATTATTATAATCTTGAGTAATTATATCAGGTTTGCCTATATGTTTGACCAGCTCAGATTGTTCAACACCCAAGCAAAGCTCAAAGGCGTTATGTCCTTTTGCAAAAGCACATACCCCGATAAAAAATACATATACCAAAATTATAAATTTTTTCATACTATTCGTAATTCCCGATAAACTTAACAACATTATAGCAAATTATTGAAATTTTTAAAAGATTTATTAAAACAAGATTATGAATAGAGTTATAGTAGTAGTTTTTTTAATATTATTTATCGGGCTGAGCGCACATTCAAAAATGATAACCGGAGAAGTCCAATACAATGTTAATACTGCCAGAGAAGACCTCGCATCAGTTAAACCAATTGATTATGACAGAGAAAACATAAGAACAAATATCTTTGATAAGAACAGAGCAGAAAACATAAATGCCCTATTAAAAGGAGTTACGGAACTAAAAGACAGAACCTTAGCATATTTTTCAGACGGAAGCTATGGGGTTGTATATAAACAAAACCCGCTGGAGGTCTATTATTACGGTTCAGATGGGATATTAACACACAATGAAAAAAGAGATTCCGTTAATTACCCATACAAGGCATATAAATATAATGTTTCAGGAAAACTGGTAAATAAAAGTTTGCGAACATCAGAACAAGAATCCTTTATTTTCAACCCGACAGGAGGGCTTATAGCGCATTGGCTTGGGGATAAATGCTTTGACGAAAACAACAATGTAATTATGAGCAGAAAAATATTGAAATAAATTATGTAACGAAATATTAACATTAGAGTAAAAATCCTAAAGTTTTCCAAAAAAAATCCGAATAAATATATGTAAGGAAACAAAAGGGATAAGTCTAATGAGTCTAAATGTAAACTACAATTCATTATACAAGCATGGCATTGATACTACGATGTTAAAAGAAGTATCTAATGAAATTTTACGTCGTGCAGCCCAAAAGAATTCCGAATACACAAATGCGGCAACAACCCGTCAGGTAAACAACGTTGCCAAACCCCAAGATTTGGGAATAGATTTATACCAAGGAAAAGTTGAAACAAATGTACAAAAACAAATTGCACTAAACAATAGCTTGCAATTCCAATTTAACCAAACAACACTAAATTCAATAAATTATTTAAATACACAAGCAGCAGTAAGACGCAATGTTGACGGCAAATATATGCCTACAATAGAAGTTGCGACAGAAACGCAAAAATCAGCAGAAACAAATGCGGCATCACATTTTGTAAAAATCTTCACCGCAGCAACAGCAAAAGATAAAGAGGGTTCAAATCCATTTTATCACGGTGAATTATTAGCACAAAAAGCGGCAGAAACCGAACAAAGTAAAGATGTTGATTCTGCAATAAGCATTTTTGCGTAGAATACAACCTCAACAAAGAATTATCCTTCCTTTTGTTTACATTTTTTCTTTTAATATCTCTTGAAAAAGAGATATTTTTTTGCGCTCAAATTCGACGATTGGGCAATTCAATAACACACATCAATGATTTAGCATATACATATCAGAAAGGGATTGACTTATGAAAAATAATATTTGGTTTATCATAGCGTGTGTGCTTATGTTTTGTGTAGGATACAATTTGAATGACAGTGCGGTATCGTTTCAAAAATACCGAGTCGCCGTTGTCGATGTGTCAAAGCTTTTGGAACATTCACCTGAAGTTTTGGAATTAAAACGAATACAGGATAAAGAAACCGAAGAATTAAATACCCTTATTTCAAAAGCACAAAATGAGATTTTGAACGAAAGCGATAAAAACAAAATGCTTCAAAAAGAAGCTTCATACAGACAACAAATCGAGTCCAAAAAATTAAATATGGAAAAACAGTACACCTCAAAACTTGAAGAAATTAATAAAAAAATTCGCACAACCATATCAGCACAAGCAAAAAAAGAAAATTACAATCTTGTTTTGCCTGTCGGGATGGTAATTTCAGGCGGAGATGATATAACCGCAAATGTTGTTAAAACAATGAAATAAGCTAAATTTCACAAGCATTATAAGAACTTCTTACCAAAGGTCCTATTTGAAATCTGCTGAAGCCGGAATCCTTTGCCAAAGTTTTTAAATATTCATATTCATCAAGCGAATAATACTTTTCAACCGGCAGATGTGCCTTTGTTGGTTGAATATACTGACCTATCGTTAAAATATCACAGCCTGCGTTTTTCAAATCCAGCATTGTTTCTTTTATTTGCTCCACAGTTTCCCCAAGCCCTATCATAAATCCGGATTTTGTTGTGATATCACTATTTTGTTTAATATATTCTAAAACTTCGAGCGATTTATCATAGTTACCCTGAGGTCTTGCGGTTTTAAATACCTCGCGCACTGTTTCAATATTGTGATTAAAAACATCAGGATGTGCATTGATAATTATGTCAAGCGCACCTTTATTTCCTTTAAAATCAGGGGTAAGAATCTCAATTTTGGTATTCGGACAGGATTTTCTGATTTCATAAATACATTTTGCAAAATGCTTCGCCCCACCATCATTCAGATCATCTCTTGTAACAGAAGTTATAACCGCATATTTTAGCCCCAAATCTTTTACGGCATTAGCAATATGCATAGGCTCATCATTATCAATTTCTTTTGGCTTTTCAGATGAGATACTACAATATTTGCAATTTCTTGTACAAATATCACCCATAATCAAAAAAGTTGCGGTATTTTTTGTATAACATTCATTTTTATTTGGGCATCGCGCATTTTCACAAACAGTGTTAAGATAATTTACTTTCAGAATTTTGCGTACATTACGGGTTTTTTCAGTATCAATAATGGGTCGTTTTAAATAATCAGGCAATCTTTCGCGCACTTTTTCGCTTCCTTTTGTTTTTAATATTATATAATAAATTTTTTTTTGTTTGATTTTTATATAAAATCGTTATATAAGTATATTAATGAACAAAATTCAAATAATATCGTTATACAATACAAAAGGCACATAATAGGAGCAAAAAAATGAAAAAATTAGCAGCATTATTGGCAGTAATGGTATTCACAACAGGTGCAGCATTCAGTGCGGAACCTTTGTTGTTGGATCCGATTAGTCCGGAGATATTAAATGATGTTCCGGCATCAGTAAAAGAAAATATTGAAGGCTTGAATGTGGCAGTTCCGGGTCAAGAAGGCATACAAGCAACATATGATCCGAATATGATTCCGCAAAACGCAGCAGCAAAAGGTCAGCCGATTCAACAAAAACGCAGACCGAGAATCAGAATCGTGACAAAACAAGGCAGACAAACTAACGCTCAATGGAATCACGGCGGTAAAGGCACAAAAGCATTCTTTTAATTGAATGATTTAAAATATTAACACTCAAAAGGCGGTTTTGCAAATGCAAAACCGCCTTTTATTTATTTTACCAAACTACCATTTTACAAAAATTTATTATATATTTATGAATATGAATAACAAAAAAAATCTCAGATTTGCGGCAAAAAATATCAGAAAAACACTTGATATAAAAACAATATCAACAAACTTACGTGCAAAAATTCAAGCGCACAAAATATATCAGACATCAAAAAATATTATGCTCTATTATCCAAAAGGTGATGAAATAAACTTGCTGGAACTGATTAAGGATAATAAAAATTTTTACCTTCCGAGAGTTTGCGCTGATAAAATAGGAGTTTGTCCTTATAAACAAGAGGATGAAATAATAAAGTCGGAGTTTGGAATAATGGAGCCAATTTGTGATTGTATTGACGCAAATATTCTTGATCTGATAATTGTGCCGGCACTTCTTGTTGATAAAAATCATTATCGCTTAGGATACGGCGGAGGATTTTATGATAAATTTTTATCAGAAAACAAAAACATTAAAACATTATGTGCTATCCCCAAAGAGCTCTATGTTCAAGAATTACCGCACCAAAATTTTGATATGAAAATTGATTATATTATCACAACGTGAAAAAGGACTCATCTTGAGATGAGCCCTTTGCTAGGGGTTAGTTAGTTATATTAAGAGGGTTGTAAAATTACATTAAGCGTTGAATGTGTATCTTGGAGCCATTTCTTTAATTCCGGCATCACGAGCCTTTTTAGCTTCTTCAAGCTCTGTTGATACTGATGCGTGTAATGTCTTCAATTTTTCTTGTTCTTGAGCAATACGTTGTTCTTCAACTTTTAAGTTTCTTGTTTCAATTTGCATTGCTCTGTCTCTACCTTGTTGATACAACGAACGCATAATATATTCTTGCATTTGTTGTTGCTGTTGAGCTGCCATACCTTGACCCATTTGCTGCATATAGAATTGTTGCATAAATGGAGCTTGTTGCTGCATATACTGCATTGAGCTGTTATGCGCAAA
>CAMOQI010000045.1 GCA_946622835.1 uncultured Candidatus Melainabacteria bacterium | reverse complement strand
GGAAAATACGGAGTGCAGGTTCAAGCTCTGTTGAAAAAAGCCGCAAATCTTGATATCCAAATGATTTGTCCTTTGCATGGATATATTTTGAGAAAGAATTTGGATAAATTTATTGAAAAATATCAAAAATGGTCAACTTATGAGCCTGAAATAAAGTCTGTTTTGATTGCGTATTCATCCGTCTATGGCGGAACCCAGAATGCCGCAGAGATTCTGTCTGCAAAATTGGCTGATAACGGGGTTAAAGATATCAAAATGTATGATGTGTCCACTGTTCATCCGTCTTATGTATTGTCAGATGCTTTTAAATATTCTCATCTTGTTTTCGCTTCGACTACATATAATATGGGAATTTTTGTCAGTATGGAAAACCTGCTCCACGATATTACCGCGCATAACTTGCAAAATCGAAAAGTCGCAATTATAAATAACGGATCTTGGGCTCCTGTTTGCGGTAACCTTATGTGTGACCTTGTTTCTCAGTGGAAAAACACGCAGATTATAGGTTCTGCACTTAATATTAAATCAACAGTGAAAGATATTAATGAACAAGAGTTAGAAAACCTTGCAAAAGAACTGGTTGCGACAATGCAATAATATAATTATTTTTTAAAAATGTACTTGTATTTAAAAATTTTTCATGATAGGCTTGTTGTGTCAGACTGTTGAAGTAAGTCTGCAGGGTGTAAAAACCGGTCAGGCAATATTAATTCAACAAGTGACGAGTACATAAGAAACCGTGCAGGATTATCCTGTATAGGTCTAATAAGGAGAAATCGTATGAATACAGATCCGATAGCAGATATGCTGACAAGAATCAGAAATGCTAACACTGTTAAGCATGAATCAGTTGTTGTTCCTGCTTCAAAATTGAAAATTGAATTGGCAAAAATCTTGAAAGAAGAAGGTTATATTGCAGATTATTCTGTTGAAGAAGCAGGTAAATTCAAAGTTATTAATATCACTTTGAAATATAATAACGGCGTTCCTGTAATTACAAAATTGCAAAGAGTTTCAACCCCCGGTTTGAGACACTATTCAAAAGCTAAAAACTTACAAAAAGTTTTAGGCGGTATGGGTGTTGCTATTGTTTCAACACCAAAAGGCTTGTTAACCGACAGAAAAGCAAGAAAAGAAAACGTTGGTGGAGAAGTTCTTTGCTACGTATATTAGAAAGTCGATAAGACTATAAGACGTTAAGTCTTTAAGTTCAAATAAGGTTTTTTAAACAAGAATCAAAAATGAAACGAACTTATCGTCCCATCGTCTTAACGTCCTAAAGACTTTAAAGAAAGTACACAAATATACCACAAGGAGAAAAGAAAATGTCAAGAATTGGTAAAAAACCTATAGATATCCCATCAGGGGTTGAAGTAAAAATAGAAGGACAATTAGTTAGCGCAAAAGGACCTTTAGGTACTGAATCCGTTAACGTTCGCCCTGAAATTGAAGTAAAAATAGAAAATAATCAAGTTGTATTATCAAAAGTAGGCACTTCTCGTGAAACTGATGCGCTTTACGGTTTGTCAAGAACTTTGGTTGCTAATGCTATTCACGGTGTAAAAGACGGATTTGAAAAGAAACTTGAAATCAACGGTGTTGGTTACAGAGCGCAAATGCAAGGTAAAACCTTGAATATGGCTTTGGGTTATTCTCACCCTGTTGATATCGTTCCGCCGGAAGGTATTACAATCACTGTTGATGCTAATACAAAAATCACCGTTAAGGGTTCTAACAAACAAATGGTAGGTGATGTTGCAGCTTTAATTAGATCAAAACGTAAACCTGAAGTATACAAAGGAAAAGGTATTAAGTACGAAGGCGAATACATCAGACGTAAAGCCGGTAAAGCAGGTAAAAAATAAGATAATCGTTTGTGAGCTGAGCGAACATTACGAGTATCTTACCCCGAATTTATTTCGGGATCCCCTTCAATATAGATTAGTTATAATCTTTGATTGCGCAGGCGGATGGAATGATAAATTAATGTTAATAAAAGCCCGCATAAACCCTTGAAGTGGTTTTTCAAGAAGGTTTGGGTAGAAAGGATAAAATAAAATGATTAAACAAAGAACCAGAAAACCAATAGTTCAAAAAAGACACAGATCAATCAGACTTAAACTGTCAGGTACTGCTGAATTCCCAAGACTTGCGGTTTATAGAAGTACAAAACACATTTATGCTCAATTGATTGATGATGAAAATAATGTAACACTTGCTGCCGCATCTTCAAATGATAAAGAATTAAAAGAAAAATTATCACACGGTGGTAATATTGATGCTGCAAAAGCTGTTGGTGAAGCTATTGCTCAAAAAGCTAAAAAAGCAGGAATTGAATGCGTTGTATTTGACAGAGGCGGATTTTTATACCACGGCAGAGTGGCAGCTTTGGCTGATGCCGCAAGAGAAGCAGGTTTGATGTTCTAATTTTTGAACCGATTGTAATAAAAAAGTTCCTTGGTTTATCTGTCAAGGAACTTTTTTGTTTAATAATTTTCTAAATTTTCTTCTAAATATTTTTTATACTTTTCAATAAGAGATTTTGGAGAAATAATTTTGCATCCTTTTCCCCATTTGAAAATATGCCAAATAATTTCTTTATCCCCGCTTGCTTTAAAAGAAAGGGTGTATGTGCCGTCGTTATTGAATTTGCCTTTTTGGGTCGGATGAAAATTGTATTGACTGGCTTCTTGTGCCAAAGTTTTATCAAAAAGTAATTTAACATCTAAAATGTCCCCGTGATAAACCCCAAAAGATAAGTTTGTATATTCTTGCAGATTGAAATCTCCTTTGTCAAAAGTTTTTTCCGTAAGTTGAAGTTTTTCAAATTTATGTAAAAGATAATTATATATTCCTTCTCCTTTGGCTTTTTCTTTTGCCACCAGATAGATTTTATCACCATAAATCATTCCCAATGGTTCAATAAGGCGTTTTTTGTCGTGATAAATTCCTTCTACCATTTTGGAATTTTGCAAGGCTTGTCTTATTATGCTTAAATCTTCATAACTTATCTTATACTGTGGCATTTGTCGAACAGCGTATCCTTCGGTTCTCATTATGAGTTCAATATTGTTTTCTACCGTATCAATGTGTTTTTTGTTAAAGGCTTTTAATTTTTCAACGGTTATTCCAAGTTCTTGTTTCAGTTCTTTGTTGGTGGTTCGCCTTTGATATTGCTCAATGTTTGCTACTTCTTTTGGAGAAAAGTTTATAAGCGAGCTTATTGAATAATTTATAAACCCCCAATGTTTTTGATTGTCCGGAGTTTCAATTTCATCGACTTGCGGAAAAATACAAGTCAGGCTGTCACGCATACGCTCTGCTGTTCTGCGGGAAACATTATAGCGCTGTGCTATTTCGTTTAGGGTTACCCCTTGAACTTTTGATGACATAAAAATTGCCAAATCAAGTATATCTGAAATTCTTGAATATCTCGGTTTATCTTCCATAATTCCTCCTTATAAAAAATAATACCATGTACGTCCGTTTTTGTCATGTCGGCAAATTATTATTTATATGTGACAGAAATATAAAAAGAAAGGATGCGGATTATGATTATATTAGAAGCAATTTTAGGATTTTTTATTTTGGATGAAGTTTGTAAAGCGGTTGATAATGTTTATAGGGATCAAGATGAACTTTATGATGAGATAACCCGCTTGAAAAGTGAATTAGCTGTTGCCAGAAGAAGGGTGTAATTGTATTGGGAGGAAATTGCGCCCGCTGCGACATTTTTGCAGCGGGCGCAACTATATTTTGTTTAAATTGCTTGAAATCAAGTTTTTTGTATAGTAAATTACCAATATAAGGGGGTATGGAATGAAAAAAATTATTTTGGTCTTAGGATTATTTATTTTTGCACAAACTTGTTCTTATGCGTTTAATTGGACAAGTTTATTAACACCTTTAGTACAAAGTCAGCCAGGAACTTATACAAAAACGCAGGCTCAAACGAATTCTGCTGATATTTTAAAGGCATTGGCGGATTTTCAATCTCAAACGCAAGCAATAGATAATTCTGTTCAAAATTCTTTTTTATCTGTAGTGTCGCAGCTTTCAACCCCACAAGAATCAACAATATTAAACTCAAAAGTTTCGTCAATACTTTCTAATTCAACACAGACTCAAGAGCAGAAAAATATTTTGGTTAATCAGCTTATTAGTGCGTATACAGGCAATTTGAATAATAACAAGACGGATGTTGCAGATATTATAAAAAATATGTCATATGCGGATAAGCTTTCATTAGCAAATAATATGGCGGCTTTGGCGCAAGATAGCCGGCAATATTTGACATTGGCAAAGCAAGGAGTATCAACCGCATCAACATTAATGAAAGCTTCTCAAAATGCAAGTGATGCAATTGCAACGATAAATGCGATAAGGCAAACTGCAACAAACCTTAAGGCAAGAGCGACAACTGTTGCGAATTTTGTTAATAAAGTAAGAACAATATCTAAATACGCCGGATTTTTTATACAGTAATTTTATAATTAAAAATTTTTTCCTATTATAATAATATCACTTCACCGCTGTGGTGGTTAAAGTGGCATTTAGCGATGTATAATTTATTTTTTTCAACAGAATTTCTGATTATATCAGAATTTTGCATTAAATAGTCCTCTACCCAGAAAGTGTGTTTTTGAGCAAATTTGTTATTGCAATCAAATTTGCCAACGCCGTCAATTACAGGGTATACGGATTTAAGTATTGATTGAAAATTGTCAGGCATGTTCGGATATTGTTCGTTTGCGTACTTCATAACCCCGCAATCATCATGCCCGAGAAGAATTAAAAGCGGTACGTGTAGTTTTTTTACAGCGTATTCAATACTTTCTTTAACATTTGGACCGACGGCAATTCCTGCAACTCTTACTACAAAAAGCTCTCCGATTCCGCAATCAAAAATAATTTCAGGGACTACACGTGAATCAGAACAACTTAATACACAAGCATACGGTTCTTGGTATAGAGCAAGATTTTGCAGCGTTTTAAGACACATATTTTTAGCGGTAGGTCTTCCCGCTATAAAGTTTTTATTTCCGGTTAAAAGCTTTTCCAGCTCTTGTTTTGCAACTGTCGGAATGTTTTTCAATTTTTACCTCTATGAGCTATGAATTTATTTTGCAATACACAAATTTTTAATATCTGTTTCAACTTTATTTAAGACTTCATCAAGTTTTGATGGGTCTTTAACACCGCCTTGTGCAAAGTTTGGACGTCCGCCGCCGTTTGCACCTGTTGCTTTTGCAATTTCTCCAACGATTTGTCCTGCATTGATTCCGTGTTTCACAAAGTTGTCAGACACTTTTACCGCAACCGTTGTTTCTCCGGCAAGAACTATGATGCTATCTCCCAGTTTGTTTGATAAGAATTCCATTCCTGCTTTTATTGCATTTGCGTTTACTGCAACTTTTGATATAAACAGTTTTCCGCCTTCAATATCCTGTGCTCGAGAAATGAAAGTGGCAAATTTATTTCTTGCATTTTCTTCTTCGAGTTTTTCAATCTTTTTTTGTAATTCGCGATTTTCTTCGGATAATTTGTCTACCCTTTGGGCAACTTCATCAAAATGCAGTTTGAATTTTGAAGCGAGCTTATCTATTTGGGAGGATTTTGCGTTCAAAAATTCGATTGCAGGCTTTGAAACTACGGCTTCAATCCGTCTTGTTCCGGCTGCAATTGCGCTTTCGGAAACAATTTTTATTATTCGTAAATCTTTTAATTGATTTGCATGTGTTCCGCCGCAAAATTCTTTTGAAATACATTCCCCATCTTTTACAATGGAAACAACACGTACGGTATCGCCGTATTTTTCGCCAAATAAAGCGGTTGCCCCTGTTAATTCAGCTTCTTTTATTCCCATAACTTGTGTTTCTACATTAAAATCTTCCCCTATCCACTGATTCATAATATCTTCAACCTTTGTGATTTCATCAGGGGTCATTGCACGAGAGAATGTAAAGTCAAATCTCATTCTTGATTCTTCCACATAAGAACCTGCCTGCTTTACTTCTTCTCCTAAGACTTTTACAAGAGCAGCTTGTAATAAGTGGGCAGATGTGTGGTGAACGCGAATTTCTTCTCTTCTTGTGGAATCAATTTTGGCATAAACTTCTTTTCCTGCAAATTCTTCGCCGTTAATTATTTTGCAGCGGTGAACAAATAAATCATTGACTTTAAATGTGGTTAAAACTTCAAGCTTTATTTCTTGTCCGTTTGTATTTTTGTCAATAATTACGCCGCTGTCACCGACTTGTCCTCCTGATTCTGCATAGAATGGGGTTTTGTCAAGAGCAACATCTATAAAGCCTTCTCCTTCAATGATGCCGAGAATTTTTGCTTCACACTCGTTTTGGGTATAACCTACAAACTCTGTTGAGCCTATTTCACGTTCGAGTTCGGCATATTTTATATCACCGGTTACGGAAATCTTAGTGGTAGCAGCTTTTGCACGGTCTTTTTGTTCTTGCATTGCTGCTTTATATCCTTGTTCATCTACATTTAGTCCGTTTTCTTGCGCAATTTCTTTTGTTAATTCGAGTGGGAACCCAAATGTGTCGTACAATTTGAATGCGCTTTCACCATCTATATCCTTTTTAGCCTCAATAAATTCGTCCAGAAGCTTGTAACCTCTATCAAGAGTTTTGTTAAATCTTTCTTCTTCGGCTTTTATGATATCCATAACTTTTTGTTTGTTTTGAGCAAGTTCAGGATATGCTTCACCATAGAGTTTTACAATAATATCAACTAATTTGTATAAAAACGGTAATTCCATACCTAAGATTTTTCCGTGGCGGAGAGCGCGTCTTAGAATCATCCGAAGAACATAATTTCTCCCTTCGTTTCCCGGAATAACGCCGTCAGTGATAAGGAAAGTTACACATCTTGCGTGGTCTGTAATGATTCTTAGAGAGATATCGGTTTTTTCGGATTGTTTATAGGC